>JAZOBP010000103.1:0-7782 GCA_045596065.1 Lawsonibacter sp.
GTCCTTAAACAGGAACTTCACCGGCTCCACCAGCTCCATCTCCATCTCCTCGGGCAGACCGCCCACGTTGTGATGGGACTTGACAGGCTTGCCGCTCTCGGCGGCCTTGATGCTCTCCAGAATGTCGGGGTAGATGGTACCCTGAGCCAGGAAGGAGATACCGTCCAGCTTGGCGGACTCCTCGTCAAAGACCTTGATAAACTCACCGCCGATGATCTTACGCTTGGCCTCAGGGTCGGCCACGCCGGCCAGCAGATCAAGGAAACGGTCGGTGGCATCCACATAGATGAGGTTAGCGTCCAGAGTCTTGCCAAAGACCTCAATGACCTGTTCGCTCTCACCCTTGCGCATGAGGCCGTGGTTGACGTGCACGCAGACCAGCTGCTTGCCGATGGCCTTGATGAGCAGTGCGGCGACCACAGAGGAGTCGACGCCGCCCGACAGGGCCAGCAGAACCTTCTTGTCGCCCACCTGGGCACGAACCTGTGCTACCTGCTGGGCGATAAACTCGTCTGCAAGCTCACGGGTGGTAATACGCTGCATACTTTCGGGACGGACATTGCCGGACATAATGGGTTCCTCCCTTTACTTCAAAATGTGACTTTATTATACAACCGTTGTACGCCGCACGCAAGAAAAAAGTTGAGGCTCTTCCCTGCCTTACTTCCGTTTTTTTGCACAAAACCGCTCTGTTCCAGTTTTCCCTCTTTTTCCGCCGCCATACGGTGGAACAGGAAAGATTCCTCCGTCCGACCATTGTCCGCTCCACGCAGATGTTGTAAAATGAATTATCAATATATTACGCAGGATGCGAGGTAATTGCTATGAAGGAGTCTATGATCTTTGCTGCCGATGTAGGCGGTACCACTGTAAAACTGGGCCTGTTTCAGGCAGACGGCACCCTGAAAGAAAAGTGGGAGATCCCTACCCGCACCGAAAACAAGGGCTGCGGCATCCTGCCCGACGTAGCAGCCGCCATCCGGGCAAAGATGGCGCAGCTGGGCCTGACCTCCGATCAGGTGCTTGGTCTGGGCATCGGCATCCCCGGCCCCATTGACGAGAACCATGTAGCCATTCACGGCTGCGATAACCTGGGCTGGGATCGCACAGATGTCCGGGGTGAGATGAACGCCCTGCTGCCCGAGGTGCCCAATGTCTACGCCGGCAACGATGCCAATGTCGCCGCACTGGGTGAGGCCTGGCTGGGCAGCGGCAAGGGCCGGCGCAGCTCCGTGCTGTTCACCCTTGGTACCGGCGTAGGCGGCGGTGTGGTCATTGACGGCCGCATCATTGCCGGCCACAACGGCGCCGCCGGAGAGCTGGGCCATATGCCTGTCAACCCCGACGAGACCATCCCCTGCGGCTGCGGCAAGTGCGGCTGTCTGGAGCAGTATGCCCCCGCCACAGGTTTGGCCCGTCTGGCCCGTGAGGCACTGGCTGCCTGCGACACTCCCTCCCCCCTGCGCCAGTTGGAGCAGGTCACCGCCAAAGACGTGTGTGACAATGCCCGTGAAGGGGATCCCCTTGCCACCTCGATTTTGGAGCGTTTTGCCGATTATCTGGGCCGTGGCATGAGCTTTGCCTGCTGCGCCATCGACCCGGAGATCATTATGGTGGGCGGCGGCGTGAGCCGGGCCGGGGACACCCTGCTGGAGCCGGTACGCCGTCACTTCCGCAAGCACGCCTATCACTCCTGCGTGGAGACTCCCATCGTGTCCGCCACCCTTGGCAACGATGCCGGTATCTACGGATGCGCCGCCATGGTGCTCAACCAGAAATAAAACTCCGAAATCACAGGAGCAACTTGGCATGGACATATACAGAGAAACACTTGCCATAGAAGACTATCTGATCCGCTGCCGCCGGCACATTCACGAGCATCCGGAGCTGTCCGACTGCGAGGATGAGACCGTCGCTTTTGTCATGGCGGAGCTGACCGGAATGGGCATGCCCTGCGAGCATATTGCGAAGGGCGGCATTCTTGCTTTTATTGACAGCGGCAAGCCGGGCAAGAGCCTGCTGCTGCGTGCGGATATGGATGCTCTGCCCATAGACGAAGCCCCCTGCAACACCAAGGGGCCAAAAAGCTGCTTCAGCCAGGTCCCCGGCGTGGCCCATCTGTGCGGTCATGACGCCCACACCGCCATGCTGCTGGGTGCGGCAAAGCTGCTCTGGCAGCATCGGGTCGAATTTGAGGGTCGTGTCATCCTGATGTTTGAGCGTGGTGAAGAGGCCGGTCAGGGCGGCATGCACCTTATGCGGCACATCCAGAAGAACAACGTCCACATTGACGGCGGCTGGGCCATCCATGTATTCCCCGAACTGCCCTGCGGTGTTCTGGGTCTTGTCTCCGGTGAGATCTTTGCCGGTGATTTTTACTGGGAGGCCCGTATCGTGCCCGACGGCGAGGAGGGCGGCGATCCGGCTGCCTGTGCGGCCGGGCTGATCAACGAGATCAACACGATACGCATGGGGCATGTATCCCCCTTTCTCCCCCTCACCCTTTCCATCGGCACGCTTCAATACGACGGTCACGCCTGTTCCCTCTCCGGCACCGTCCGGATGTACGACCAAGCCGGTGCCGGTCTGCCTGCCAAGCGTGCCCTGCTCAACATCGTAAAAAACACCTGTGCCGCCTATTGCTGTAAAGCCGAACCCCTTTTCGCCTCATGGATCGAAGAGGGCTTGCTCAATGACCCTACCTGCTGTGCCATTGCCAGAGAGGCTGTGGCCAACGCCCTGGGCCAGGCGCATGTATCCCACGCAGAGCCTACCATGCTTGGCGAGACCTTTACCGCCATCTCCTCCTATTATCCCTCGGTCATGGCGCTTCTGGGCATCCGGGACGAGGAACGCGGCATCACCGCCCCCCTGCACAACCCGCACTTTGAGGCGAACGAAAATGCTCTTCGGTACGGCACCGCCGCTCACGTGGCCTATGCCTTCGCCTTTCTCGGGCACAAGGAGTCTATCCCGTTTCATGGCTTTCAGGGCGATTTTGACGCTTTCCTGAAGCACCGTGAGATGGAATAACTGTGGGAGGAGACTGCGAGCATGAAGCATTTGGCTATTCACGTCACCATTTCGGGTCAGGGCGGACACGGCTCACGCCCCGATTTGTCCGTCAATCCCATCAACTGCTACGCCGCCCTATATGCTGCGTTGAGTCAGCAGCTGCCGGTTGGCTGCACCTTTTCCGTCACACATATCGACGGCGGAACACAACGCAACATTATTCCCGACCGGCTGGTGTTTGACGGAGTTTTTTCCTTTGAAGCGAATGATACAGAAGATACCCTGCGTTCCCGGTCTGCACACATCTGTCAGCATATCTGCGCCGCCTGCGGCTGTACCTGCCAAATCAAATACTACACATAAAAAACGCCATCGGAATTAGTTCCGATGGCGTTTGCTTATTCTTCGTATCCGTTGGGATTGCTGCGCTGCCAGTTCCAGCTGTCCCGGCACATATCTGTCAGCTCCAGCTGCGCCTGCCAGCCCAACACCTCCCGGCTCTTGGCGGGGTCTGCATAGCAGGTGGCCACATCACCGGGGCGTCTGGGTGCGATCTCGTAGGGAACGGATACCCCGTTGGCCTGCTCAAATGCGTGTACCATATCCAGCACGCTGTAGCCCTTTCCGGTGCCCAGATTGAATACGGCCTCGCCGGTATTCTGCTGCATGTAGTCGATCGCCGCCACATGGCCGCGGGCCAGATCCACCACGTGGATGTAGTCCCGCACGCCGGTACCGTCGGGAGTGGGATAGTCGTTGCCAAAGACGCTGAGCTTTTCACGCTTGCCCACTGCCGTCTGGGCGATGTAGGGCATGAGATTGTTGGGAATGCCGTTGGGATGCTCACCAATGCGGCCGGAGATGTGAGCGCCCACAGGGTTAAAGTAGCGCAGCAGCACCACCGACCACTCCGGATCGGCCTTGGCCACATCACGCAGGATCTGCTCGCACATGTACTTGGTCCAGCCGTAGGGGTTGGTGCAGCCGCCGGTACGGGACTGCTCACTCAGGGGCATGGTGTTGTCACTGGAATAGACGGTAGCGGAGGAGGAAAAGACGATTTTCTTCACGCCGCAGCGGGCCATAACAGAGCACAGGGTCATGGTGGAGCGCAGATTGTTGTCATAATAGGCCAAGGGCATGGACACCGACTCGCCCACCGCCTTGAGACCAGCAAAGTGGATCACACAGTCGATGGCGTGATCGGCAAAAATCCGTTCCAGCAGTGCCTCATCCCGTACATCACCCTCATAGAAGGTGATCTTGGTGCCGGTGATCTCCTCCACCCGCTCCAGACTCTTAGCTGAGGCGTTGCACAGATTGTCCACCACCACAGGCACATGACCCTTCTGGATCAGTTCCACACAGGTATGACTGCCAATATAGCCGGCGCCGCCGGTAACCAATACGTTCATAGTCTTTGCCTCATTTCATATATAGTTGCAGTTTTGTTCTGTAGATTTTAGCACATTTCCGTTTCAAAAAAAAGAGTGTCCCTCAACATTTTCGTTGATTTTCAAAAATAGTCTTGCCTTTCCCCATGCAAAGGACTATGATGTTATAAATCATGAGATACACGGAGGTATATATCATGCAAGAACCCACTCTTGTTATCATGGCTGCCGGTATGGGCAGCCGTTTTGGCGGTCTGAAGCAGATGACCCCCATTGACGAGCAGGGCCACTTTATCATGGACTACTCCATCTTTGACGCCATCCGTGCCGGCTTCGGCAAGGTGGTCTGCGTCATCAAGGAGGAGATGCGCGACCAGTTTGAGGCCCTGATCGGCCGGCGTGTCCGCGGCCATGTGGAGCTTGCTTACGCCTATCAGAGTCTGGATCGCATCCCCGAGGGCTGTTCCATCCCCGATGGTCGTGTCAAGCCCTGGGGCACCGCCCACGCCGTGCTGTGTGCCGCAGACGAGATCGACGGCCCCTTTGCCGTGATCAATGCTGACGACTTCTATGGCTATGAGGCCTTCCGGGCTATGGCCGACTTTCTCAAAGCTGACCGCCCCGCCAGCCAGCAGGCCATGGTGGGTTATGCTCTGGAGAACACTCTGACCGAAAACGGCTCTGTCTCCCGCGGCGTGTGCGAGGTAAATGACAAGGGGCTGCTCACCGCCATCACCGAACGCACCACCATTGAAAAGCGTCCGGACGGGGCCGCCTATACCGAGGACGGCGGTGCCACCTACACCCATCTGGACGGCGACACTGTGGTCTCCATGAATCTCTGGGGCTTCCAGCGTCCGGTGCTGGAGCGCATGGAGCAGATGTTCCGCCGCTTCCTCACGGATACCGTCCCCACCAACCCCATGAAGGCCGAGTTCTTCCTCCCCCTGCTCCCCGACGCCTTGATCGCAGACGGCAGCGGCACGGTTCAGGTGCTCACCTCCGACGCCCGCTGGTACGGTGTGACCTACAGGGAGGATCTGCCCGGTGTGGTGGCCGCCATCGCCGCCATGAAGGCCGCCGGCCAGTACCCCGACCACCTCTGGAAGTAAAGACACACACAATCAAACATACATAAAAGGAGCCTGTTATCATGGACTACAATCCCGTTTCCCTTGACACCCTCTGTGCCGCCCTGTGCTATGCCATGGGTGTGGAGCCCCCCGCCCACGCCGCACCGGCCAACCCCGACCTGTGTCGGTTCATCGACGAAAAACTGGGCGGCAAAAAGGTTGACCGCATCCTTATGTACAATCCCGACGCCGTAGCTCAGTGGATCGAAGAAAAGTACCCCGACTTTCTTAAGGAGGTCTACGCGCGCACCGAGCTGAATCTCCCCCTGTGCACCGTGATGCCCTCCGTCACCCCTGTGTGCTTCGGCACCATGTATACCGGTGCTCAGCCCGAGGTACACGGCATCCGCAAATACGAAAAGCCCGTGATCACCATCGAAACCATCTTTGACGCCATGCTCCGTGCCGGCAAGAAGTGCGCCATTGTGGGTGACCGGGAGTGCAGCATTTCCCACATCTTCCTTGACCGTGACATGGACTACTATATCGTCCACTTTACCGCCGACGTCAACGCCAAGGCCGCCGAAGTGATCCTGATGGACAAGTACGATTTTATCGTGGTGTACAACGGCAACTACGACGGCCGGATGCACAAGCACGGCCCCGAAGGCGCTCTTCCTTTGGGCGAACTGCGTTCCAACAGCCTCACCTTCGCCATGTTCAACTCCATGGTCAAGGAGCATTGGACCGCCCACAACACCCTCATGGGGTTTGCCATGGACCACGGCTGCCACGAAATCGACGGCGGCTGCGGCTCCCACGGTCTGGACATGGTGGAAGATCTCAACATCGTCCACCACTACGCCCTCATCCCAGCCGCCGAATAATCTGCCTCTTCCGGGACAGCGTCCACGCGACGCTGTCCCTTTTTTCTTGCCTTGGGCGGCCGGATACGGTACAATGGAGCAAAAGACCGACTGCGAGGTGACCTGTATGAACTACCGCAAGGATAAATACGGCAACGATCTGTCCGCCCTCGGCTTTGGCTGCATGCGCTTTCCCCAAAAGCTGGGCCGCATCGATATGGACGAGACCGAACGAGAGCTGCTGTACGCCATTGAGCATGGCGTCAATTACTTTGATACCGCCTATGTCTATCCCGGCAGCGAGGCCGCTCTGGGTGAAATACTGGACAAAAACAAGGTACGGGACAAGGTATGCATTGCCACCAAGCTGCCTCACTATCTTATCCGCAGCCGCCAGAAGCTGGAGAGCCTGTTTCAGGAACAGCTCAAGCGCCTGCGTACCGACCATATCGACTACTACCTGATGCATATGCTCACTGATGTCGATACATGGCAGCGACTCAGGGAGCTGGGCGTGGAACAGTGGCTGGAGGAAAAGAAGGCCAGCGGTGCCATCCGGCAGGCAGGCTTTTCATACCACGGCAACACGGACATGTTCTGTAAGCTGGTGGACGCCTATCCGTGGGACTTCTGCCAGATCCAGTACAACTACATGGACGAGCACTCTCAGGCCGGACGCCGGGGGCTGAACTATGCCCATGAAAAGGGCCTGCCCGTGGTCATCATGGAACCTCTGCGGGGCGGCAAGCTGGTCACACGTCTGCCCGAGGACGCCAAACAGATCTTTGCCGGCCATCCGATACAGCACACCCCCGCTCAGTGGGCGCTGCGCTGGCTGTGGGATCAGCCGGAGGTCACCTGCGTGCTGTCCGGCATGAACTCCATGGAGATGATACAGGACAACATCCACACCGCCTCCACCACCGTCCCCGGCGAGCTGACCGAGACCGATCAGGCCATGCTGCAGCAGATCGTGGCTGCCATCAATGCCAAAATGAAGGTAGGCTGCACCGGCTGCGGATACTGTATGCCCTGCCCTGCCGGGGTAGATATACCGGGTACCTTTGCTGCCTACAACCGCCGTCACACCGAGGGCAAGGGCCGGGCGCTTGTGGAGTACGCCATGTGTACCGCCTTCCGCACCAATTCCACCGCCGCCACCAACTGCATCGGCTGCGGCAAGTGCGAGGGCCACTGTCCCCAGCACATTGAGATCCGCAAGGAACTCAAGCAGGCTGCAAAGGAATTGGAAGTCCCCATATACCGTCTGGCCCGCAAGGTCGTGGCATGGCTGAAGCTGTTCTAATACGGTAATATAATCATAACCACCAGTAAACTGGTGGTTTGCACAGCCCCTAGAAGGGGCTTTTACAGGCGTAGCCCCTAAAAAGGGGCACAGAAAGTTTGGCACCGCATTACCATCACAGGCAGCCG
>JAZOBP010000104.1:0-5131 GCA_045596065.1 Lawsonibacter sp.
TATGATCAACAGACCCGATACCCGTTCCCAGCGCATCAAGCGCCACAAGCGCGTGCGTGCTAAGATTTCCGGCACGCCCGAGCGTCCCCGTCTGAACGTGTTCCGCAGCGAGACCAACATCTACGCCCAGATCATCGACGATGTCAACGGCGTGACTCTGGTCAGCGCGTCTTCCCTGGAGAAGGACTTTGCCTGTGAGGGCACCAAGTCCGACGCCGCCAAGCAGGTTGGCATGAATGTGGCTGAGCGTGCCAAGGCCAAGGGCATTGACACCGTGGTGTTTGACCGCGGCGGTTATGTCTATCACGGCCGTGTGAAGGCTCTGGCCGAGGGTGCCCGCGAGGGCGGCCTGCAGTTCTAAGGGAGGAGGAATACAACAAATGGCTAGATTTGAAAGAGAGCCCAGCGAGTTTGTCGAGAAGCTGGTGTTTCTGAACCGCGTTTCCAAGACCGTTAAGGGTGGCCGTGTTGCTAAGTTCTCCGCTCTGATGGTCGTCGGCGACGAGAAGGGCCGTGTGGGCTTTGGTACCGGTAAGGCTGCTGAAGTTCCCGAGGCTATCCGCAAGGGCATCGAGGATGCCAAGAAGAACATGATCACTGTGTCCCTGTCCAACACCACCATCCCCCACGAGGTGATCGGTGAGGCTGGCGCCGGCCGTGTGCTGATGAAGCCCGCTTCCGCCGGTACCGGTATCATCGCCGGCGGCCCCGTGCGTGCCGTGATGGAGGCTGCCGGTATCAAGGACATCCGTTCCAAGTGCCTGCGCTCCAACAATCCTCAGAACGTTGTTGCCGCTACCTTTGCCGGTCTGAAGTCCCTCAGAACTCCTGAGGAAGTCGCCCGGGTGCGTGGCAAGAGCGTGGAAGAGATCCAGGGTTAAGGAGGACGTTCAAAATGGCTAACCTGAACATCAAACTGGTCAAGAGCCAGAACGGCCGTATCGCCAAGCATAAGGCGCCTGCCGAGGCTCTGGGCCTGCGCAAGATCGGCGACACCACCGTGCAGCCCGACAACGCTGCCACCCGTGGTAAGATCGCCCACATCGGTTATCTGCTCCAGGTGACCGAGGAACAGTAATAGGAGGTGCGCAACAATGAATCTGCATGATCTCTCCCCCGCTGCCGGTTCCAACCCCAAGGCCTACCGCAAGGGCCGCGGCAAGGGTTCCGGCAACGGCAAGACCGCCGGTCGTGGTCACAAGGGCCAGTGGGCCCGCAGCGGCGGCGGCGTGCGCGTGGGCTTCGAGGGCGGCCAGATGCCTCTGGTGCGTCGCCTGCCCAAGCGTGGTTTCAACAACATTTTCGCCAAGCGTCTGGAGGCCGTGAACCTCTCCGCTCTGGAGAAGTTTGAGGACGGCGCCACCGTGAGCGCTAGCGATCTTCTGGAGAAGGGCATCCTCTCCAAGTGCGAGTATGGCGTGAAGATCCTGGGCAACGGCAGCCTGACCAAGAAGCTGACTGTCCGCGCTTCCGCTTTCTCCGCCTCTGCCAAAGAGAAGATCGAGGCTGTCGGCGGTAAGGCGGAGGTGGTCTAACAATGATTCAGACCATCCGTAACGCCTGGAAGATCCCCGAACTGCGCAAGAAGATCCTGTTCACCATTTTTGCACTGCTGATCTTCCGCGTGGGCGCTGCCATTCCGGTGCCCTATATCAACACTGCTACCCTGGGTGAGTATCTGGCTACCCGCAGCGGCACGATCTTTGATCTGATCAACGCCATGAGCGGTTCCGCCTTCTCTATGGGTACGGTCTTTGCCCTGTCCATCCAGCCCTATATCAACAGCTCCATTATTATCCAGCTGCTGACCGTGGCCATTCCTCCTCTGGAGCGTCTGGCTAAGGAGGGCGGTGAGGAAGGCCGCAAGAAGATCGCCTCCATCACCCGCTACACCACGGTTGCCATCGCTCTGCTGCAGGGCTACGGCTACTACAGCATGCTCAAGTTCTACGACTCCTCCATGGAGGGTGGACTGCTGAGCACCGGCGGCATGAGCAGCATCTGGGTCGGTATCGTCATCGTGCTGACCTTCACGGCCGGCTCCGCCTTCCTTATGTGGCTGGGCGAGCAGATCACCGAGTTCGGCATCGGCAACGGCATCTCCATGATCCTGTTTGCCGGTATCGTGTCCCGTGTGCCTGAGGCCATTGCCGCTCTGTACAACGGCGTGCGCAACAACATCCTGGGCGTGACCACCGAGGGCCTGTTCAACATTCCCTGGTGGGGAGCTCTGCTGGTGGTTCTGGGCGTTCTGGCTATGGTGGTGTTCATCGTCTACGTGAGCAACGCCGAGCGCCGCATCCCCGTCCAGTACGCCAAGCGCGTGGTGGGCCGCAAGATGTACGGCGGTCAGTCCACTCATATCCCCATGAAGGTGAACATGTCCGGCGTTATGCCTGTTATCTTCGCCCAGTCCATTGCTTCTCTGCCTGCCACCATCGGCGCCTTCGTGCCCTCTTCCGGCACCCCCGGCACCTTCTGGCACGGCGTGCTGGATCTGTTTGACAGCACCGGCTGGTTCTACGGCATTGTCTACTTCCTGCTCATCGTGGCCTTCAGCTACTTCTATGCAGGAATGAGCTTCAATCCCGTTGAGGTTGCCAACAACCTCAAGAAAAACGGCGGCTTTATCCCCGGCTTCCGTCCCGGCAAGCCCACCGCCGACTTCATTACCAAGGTGCTCAACAAGATCACCATGTTTGGTGCTCTGTACCTGGCCGTGATCGCTCTTGCTCCTATCATCACCGGTAATCTGGTGGGTATTCAGAGCCTGGCCATCGGCGGTACCTCTGTCATCATCGTGGTGGGCGTTGCTCTGGAGACCGTCAAGGCTCTGGAGGCTCAGATGCTCATGCGTCACTACAAGGGTTTCCTTGAGTAAAAGGAGAGCAGCATGGCAGTTAAGCTGATCCTGCTGGGCGCCCCCGGCGCCGGCAAGGGTACTCAGGCCGCTGAGCTTAGCAGGCGCCTGAATATCCCTACCATTTCCACGGGCAACATCCTGCGTCAGGCCATCAAGGATGGCACTGAGGTAGGCTTGCAGGTAAAGGCCCTGATGGACGCAGGCAAGTTTGCTCCCGACGAGCTGATCATGAAGATCCTCGACCAGCGGCTGGCCCAAAGCGACTGTCAGCAGGGCTACATCCTGGACGGCGTGCCCCGCACGCTGGCTCAGGCCGAGGCGCTCCAAGCGGCCGGCATCGTCTTTGACCACGTGGTTTCTCTTGAGGTGGCCGATGAGGACATCGAGAAGCGCATGGCCGGACGTCGTGCCTGCCCCAAGTGCGGAGCGACCTACCACATCGAGACCTTGCCCCCCAAGCAGGAAGGCATTTGCGATTCCTGCGGCGGAGAGCTGGTCCTGCGTACGGACGATGCCCCCGAGACGGTACGTCACCGCCTTGAGGTGTACCATGCGCAGACCGAACCTTTGAAGGAATACTACAGCAAGCAGGGGCTGCTGCGTGAGGTGGCCGGCGACGGCGACATCAGCAGCATTACCGCTGCGGTTATGGAGGCCATGGGGCTGTGAGAGGTATCGAACTGATTTCACTCAAGTCTCCCCGTGAGATTCAAGCCATGCGCAAGGCCGGGCGGATCACCGCGCAGGCCCGGGCACTGGCCGGTTCCATGGTCAAACCGGGTGTTACGACACTGGAGATCGACAAGGCCGTCCGCCGCTTCATCAAGGAGTGCGGAGCCAAGCCCTCCTTTCTGGGCTATGGCGGCTTTCCCGGCTCGGCCTGCATCTCTGTGAATGACGAGGTCATTCACGGCATTCCCGGACACCGGACCCTCTGTGAGGGCGACATCGTCAGCGTTGACGTGGGCGCCTTTGTGGATGGCTTCCATGGTGACTGCGCTGCGACCTTCCCCTGCGGACAGGTCAGCGACGAGGCACTGCGGCTGATCGCCGTCACCGAGCAGAGCTTTTGGGAGGGCATCAAGTTTGCCCGTCCGGGCTACCGGGTCTCCGACATCTCCCACGCCATCCAGCAGCATGTGGAGGCCAACGGCTTCTCCGTGGTGCGGGAATATGTGGGACACGGTGTCGGCGCCAAGCTCCACGAAGCCCCCGAGGTGCCCAACTACGGCCCGGCCGGTCACGGCCCAAGGCTGCAGGCAGGCATGACCTTGGCGGTGGAACCCATGGTGAATGCCGGCGACAAGGCGATCCATGTGCTCAAGGACGGCTGGACCGTCAAGACACAGGATG
This sequence comes from Lawsonibacter sp., assembly GCA_045596065.1. Classification (GTDB taxonomy): domain Bacteria; phylum Bacillota; class Clostridia; order Oscillospirales; family Oscillospiraceae; genus Lawsonibacter. Next base: position 4,217 of record JAZOBP010000104.1, read on the forward strand.
GCTCCCTGTCGGCCCACTACGAAAACTCCATCCTCATCACCGAGGGGGAGGCTGAGGTGCTCACCACGATTGAGGAGCTGCACCATGCTTGACTGTACCGGCTGGATCGTCCGGTCCGCAGCCGGACACGACAAGGACGAATTGTTCTGTGTGGTGGGAAGTCAGGGTCAACACCTGCTTCTGGCCAACGGAAAACAACGCAAGGCTGCGTCGCCGAAGCTGAAAAAGCCCGGCCACGTCCAAGTGCTGGATCAGGGCGGCTTTGACCACCCGGTCATCCGTAAACTGCAAAACAAGGAAACTGTGTCTGACAGAGCGTTGAGAAGTGCTCTGGCTGCCTTCAAGGGAGGTAATGATTCGTGGCAAAAGACGATATGATCGAGCTGGAAGGCGTTGTGACCGAGTCCCTGCCCAACACCACGTTCCACGTGGACATCGGCAACGGCCACATCATCCTGGCTCACATCTCCGGCAAGCTGCGTATGAACTTCATCCGCATCCTGCCCGGCGATAAAGTAACCGTTCAAATGTCTCCTTACGATCTGACCCGCGGTCGGATCACCTGGAGAAGTAAGTAAAAACGACCGGCGGCCAAGGGGCCTTGCCCCCGAACCCGCCGGGGCCATAAGGCATTCATTAGGAGGTTATCACAATGAAAGTAAGACCGTCCGTGAAGCCCATGTGCGAGAAGTGCAAAGTCATCAAGCGCAAGGGCAAAGTCATGGTAATTTGCGAAAACCCTAAGCATAAGCAGAGACAAGGTTAATTGGAGGTGCTGTAAAAAATGGCTCGTATTGCCGGTATTGACCTGCCGAGAGAGAAGCGCATTGAGATCGCTCTCACTTATATCTACGGCATTGGGCGCACCAGCGCCAACAAGATCCTGGCTGAGGCTGGGGTGAATCCCGACATCCG
>JAZOBP010000105.1:0-3502 GCA_045596065.1 Lawsonibacter sp.
TCATTGGCTCCTACGCCGCCGCCATGGGCGGTGTGGATGCCGTTATCTTCACCGCCGGTGTCGGTGAGAACGGCGGCGGCAACCGCGCCAGCATCACCGCCGGTCTGGAGTTCATGGGCATCAAGATCGACGCCGAGAAGAACAAGATCCGCGGCGAGGAGATCGACATCTCCGCCGAGGGCGCTGCCGTCCGCACTCTGGTCATCCCCACCAATGAGGAGCTCATGATCGCTCTGGGTACCGCCGCTCTGGCCAAGTAATCTGCCAAATACATCAAAAGAGCGGACATCGTGAGATGTCCGGTCTTTTTTATTCGTGAATGGCCTGAATGGCCACGCAGTCCGGGCCGCCCTGCGTGATGAACACAGGACTAAGGGGCAGCACCTGAAATACGGCCGTGGGAAAGACTTCTTTCAGCTTTACCAGCGCCTTCTCCGCCAGATGTGGGGCTGCGCCGTGGGTGATGTACACACGCCAACCCTCCCCCACGCCGTGCTTGATAAGAGCATCGGCCACATACTTGACCGCATGGTCAAAGCTGCGCCGCACACCGGCGATGGTCAGCCGCTCACCGCACTCGGTCTGAGTTAAAACAGGGGCAAACTTCGTGGCCTGACCCACGTAGGACACCAGCGCAGACAGCCGTCCGCCCCGGCGCAGATAGGCAAAATCCGCAGGAATGAGGTAGCTTTTGGCCGTGGCCATCAGCTCCCTGACCCGCTGGACGATATGCTCCAGCTTCTCCCCCTGAGCCGCCAGCTTTGCCGCCTGCTCCACCAGATATCGGTGAGGGCCGCAGAGAGTACGGCTGTTGAGCACGATGACCTTATGCTTGTTTTCGCACATCTCCGCCGCTGCCGCCGCACTGGCGTAGGTGCCGGACAGACCGTCGGCCATGGTAATGTTGAGCACCTCATCCTGCGCATACTGCTCATACAGAGCCAGCACCTCGCCCACAGCAGGCTGACTGCTGGCAGGAATGTGCCCCTGACGGATGATGTCTGTAAATTCCTCCGCCCCGATCTCGTCAAACTCCCGATATGTATGCCCGTCAACGGTGACGCTGAGGGGAGATACCGAAAACCCCGCCTGCGCCGCCTGCCGGGTACCATACAGCGTAGAGGTGTCAGATACAATACGAACCATTATTCTGTTTCCTTTCCTTGCAATATAATATTAAATACCACATCACAAGGTTTTTGTCAACAGTTTAAGCGGAAAAAGACGGCCTCCCAAGATCAGGCGGTTGCCAGCAGGGGAGGCCGTTGTGTTATTTCATGGTAGAAATAGCAGAGCGATTGACGATCATATACTCCAGGCCGGAATAGAGGGTGGTGGCCACGATCACGGCCACGCACAGGAAGTTGAGAATACCGGCGGCAGGAGCCAGGAAGGGGATGTCATAGAGTACCAGCATGATGCAGATACAGACCATGGTAGAGGCGGTCTTGACCTTGCCCGACCAGCCGGCGGCAATGACCTTGCCCAGGTTGGCCGCCTGCATACGCAGACCGCTGACGGCAAACTCACGGACGATGACGATAAGCAGGGCCCAGCCGGGCATCTGACCCACCTCCACAAACCACAGCATGGCGGCCACCACAAGGCACTTATCCGCCAGCGGGTCCATAAACTTGCCAAAATCCGTGGTCTGGTTGTAGGTGCGGGCAATGTGGCCGTCAATGAGATCGGTCAGACTTGCCACAATAAAGATGGCCAGAGCAATCCAGCTGCCAAAGGGGATGTGCAGATAGAGCACCACCAAAAAAGCAGGGATCATAAGCACACGCAGCATGGTAAATTTGTTTGCAGTATTCATCGTCAGCACTCCTTATTCTTCGATCTCGCCGGTGAGGTCTCCGTCCTCGGTACCGGTAATGCACACGTTGACAAATTCGCCGGCCGGGATGCGTCCGGCGGCGGTGAACAGCACCCGCCCATCAATATCCACCGAATCGGCATAGGTGCGGCCCACATAGCAGCCTGCCTGATGGTCAAACCCCTCACACAACACCTGCATGGTGGTACCCAGCCGCTGTTCGTTATACTCGTCCATGATCCGGGACTGCAGATCTACCAGCAGCTCCACCCGGCGCTGGGCCACATCCTCATCCACCTGATCGGCCATCTCTGCGGCCTTGGTGCCCTCCTGAGGCGAGAAGGCGAACACCCCTGCCCGCTGAAGCTTTTGCTCCTGAAGGAACTGACTGAGTTCCTCAAAGTCCTCCTGCGTCTCTCCGGGGAAGCCGCAGATGATGGAGGTACGAATGACCACATCGGGGATGGCGGCACGCAGCCTGTCAAACAGGGCTTCCAGCTCCTGTTTGGTGCTGCGGCGGATCATGGCCTTGAGCAGCCGGTCGCTGCAGTGCTGGATGGGAATGTCCAGATAGTGCAGGATCTTGTCCTGCGTGGCGATGACCTCGATCAGCTCATCGGTCACAGCCTCGGGGTACAGGTAGTGCAGCCGGATCCAGCGGAAGGGCAGCCTGCACAGCTCCCGCAAGAGACCTGCAAGGCTGGTGCCGTCCTGCCTGTCCCAGCCGTAGCGGGTGATGTCCTGAGCGATCACGATCAGCTCCTGCACCCCACGCTGGGCCAGCTGCCGGGCTTCGGCCAGCAGGCTATCCATGTCCCGACTGCGGTAGCGGCCGCGCAGCTTGGGGATGATGCAGAAGGTACAGCAATTGCTGCAGCCCTCGGCAATTTTCAGATAGGCGGTATAGGGGGGCGTGGTCACCATGCGTGGGCCATCCTCCTCCGTCTGGTGGATGTTGCCGTAGCATTCGGGGCGCCCGCCCTCCATAAGGGTATGTACGGCAGAGACCACATCGGTATAGCTGCCGGTACCAAGCATACCATCAACCTCCGGCAGATCCTGTCGGATCTCGTCGGGGTAGCGCTGAGACAGGCAGCCGGCTACCAACAGCTTACCCAGCCTGCCCTCCTGCTTGAGTTTGGCAAGCTCCAGAATATTCTCAATGGCCTCGCTCTTGGCTGCGTCAATAAAGCCGCAGGTGTTCAGCACAGCCACGTCCGCTCCCTCCGGCTCACCGGTAACGATAAAGCCGGCATCTCGGCACAGGGCCATCATCTGCTCGGTATTGACCAGATTTTTGGAGCAGCCCAGAGATATAAAGGCAACTTTGTACGACATACCATCGCTCCACTAAAGTTAATCGTCGGTGTGTGCGCCGTAACGGGCAAGGGCGTCACGCACATCCTCCCAGCCAAACCCCCGGCGCACCAGCGCATCGGACACCTTTTGCAGCAGCTTACGGTCTGGCTGCCTGCCCGCCAGCTTCTTGGCAACAAACTCGTCTATGGCCTCGGTAGGGTCCTGCGCCTGCTCCAGCGCCGACTGCCACAGCTCCCGGGGCACGCCGCGGCGGTACAGCTCATCTCGCAGCTTGTGCACTCCGTAGCCCTTGGCGCTGTAATGCCGCACCACCTGCAGGGCATAGGCCTCATCGTTGAGCAACCCCAGCTCCTCCATCCGGTC
>JAZOBP010000106.1:0-6424 GCA_045596065.1 Lawsonibacter sp.
CCCGGTAGATCTCCAGCAGGGGGGACTTGGCAAACATGTCCATGTTGTTGTTGTCCGTCAGCTGCAGGGTCAGCTCCACCAGACGCCCGGCCTCAAGTCGGATCGTAGCCATGTCGTTCTGTGGGTCAAGGAGTTGGCTAAGACATTTGTCTTCCTAAGACCGCCTGGCCTCCGACTTCCCGGTAGATCTCCAGCAGGGGGGACTTGGCAAACATGTCCATGTTGTTGTTGTCCGTCAGCTGCAGGGTCAGCTCCACCAGACGCCCGGCCTCGTAGTTCTCCTGCATGACATCGGTGGGGAACTCGTGGGTGGGGAAGTGGCGGTAGTAGAGGACGACCGGGAAGGTAAAGTCCAGCTTTTCCTCCATGGCGGCAAGCTCGCCGTCAAAGCCGCTGTTGTAGAAGTCCTGCATAAAGATGCCCCACTGCAGGGGTGCGGTGTGATCCCGGAAGGAGTCGTACAGAGCCTGTGTCTCCTCCGACCAGTTCACATGGGACAGATCGGGGGCGTAGTCGGTGTCGTAGACGGGGGTGCCGAGGGGGTCAAAGACGTGTACGGTACGCCCCTCTTCAAACATCGCCTGCAGCCCGTCGGCGTGACCGGCGGGATAGGGGTCGGAGAGGTGGCTTCGGTACATGATGCGCAGATACTCCCGGCTGTTGGTGGGAATGGTGACAAACAGGTAGTGGTCAAACTGCTCCCCGTCCAGTCCGGCCACCTCTGCCCGGATCACACGCAGGCTGCGCTCAGAGGCCCAGCCATCGGCAAAAACGTCATCCACGCAGACGCCGTTCTCCTTCTGCCAGCCTTCATCCAGCAGAAAACGGTATTCGTAGTGGCGGATATAGTCCTCTACCGTGTGGTCATCGAAGAACCACGGCAGGAAGGTGGAAAGCTCAAAGGTGATCACATCCGTGATGCTCTGGTAGTCGGCCTTTTCCCGGGAGATGGTCACGTCAAAGCCGTCCCCGTGGCCGTAGACATACAGGGGGCTGAGGGAAAAATCGAACTGGGTCCCGGCGGGGAAGTCCATCTGATAGCCGTCGGTGTAATTGACCAGACGGGTGACCTGTCCATCCTCGTAGATCCGCTTGCAGTCGGTGTCGGAGGAGGGGACTCCGTCCGGACGCTCGCCGTTTTCGTGGATGGAGACCCGCAGAGTTTCGGCGTTGAGCCCGGCCGTTTCACGGGTTTCATCCACGGTGGTCATGCCGAGCAGATCGTACTTGATGGCACGCTTTACGGGGAGGATGTAGGGGTTTTGGGAGGAAATAAACTCCCACACACAGGCCAGAACGCCCAGCAGGACGAGCCAAAGAAAAACTTTCAGCCACAGGGGTTTGGTCTTTTTCATAAGAAACCTCCGTCAGTTGTAGTCATAGGTGAAAAAGCCGGTGCCGGCCTCGGTGTTCCAAAGGCCCCAGCAGGACAGGGTGTCCGGGGGAGTGGGCTCATAGCGGCCCGGCCACCAGCTCAAAAAATCCTCATCCAGACCGGAAGTGGGGGTGTCGGGGGCAAACAGGACAAAGGAGCGGGACATGGAGCCGTCGGTATAATCGTTAAAAAGGCCGTAGGGCCCGGCGGCCACATAGAGCACGCCCTCCTCGATCCATTCTTCCCCGGCGGGGCGGTCGGGGATGACCTCCTCCAGCGTCAGAACGCAGGAGTGTGTGTCCGGCTGTTTGCCCGGGGAGAAACGCCCGGTAAAGGAGCACAGGTATACCGTGCCGTTGGGGTGGCCCTTGCCCGTCTCGCCCATATTGGCGTCGGAAAAGGTGCCCTCAAAGGTGCCGTCGGCGTTTAGGCGCAGCCGTGTGCCCCATGCTCCGGCACCGCTGGAAAATAGCAGCTCCAACGGGTATTCTGCCTCGGGCAGGGAGGGGGCTGAGGGCTTGGCGCAGGCAGAGAGGGACAGACACAAAAGTGCGGCAAGCAGCAGGGAGAGCATACGCTTCATGGTGCGGCCTCCTGTCAGTTCATTGACCATCATTATACCAAGATATACGCAGAAACACAAGGGACTTGCAACGACGGGCGTGATGGGGTAAACTGATGGGGAGAAATGAGGTGACAGTATGCGTCATGAGGAATATATGCGCCGGGCCATGGTTCTGGCGGCACAGGCGGCGGCAGAGGGCGATGTGCCCGTAGGCTGCGTTATCGTCAGGGACGGGCAGATCGTGGGTGAGGGCCGCAACCGCCGGGAAGAAAATGGTGATGCCACCGCCCATGCAGAACTGGAGGCCATCCGGGATGCCTGCCGGCGGCTTGGGTCGTGGCGTCTGCACGGCTGTACCATGTACGTTACGCTGGAGCCGTGTCCCATGTGTGCCGGAGGCATCATCAACGCCCGGCTGGACGAGGTGCGCTACGGGGCAAAGGACGACAAGGCCGGGGCCTGCGGCTCGGTGCTGAATCTGTTTGAAGAACGCTTCAACCACAAGCCCCGCCTGTACGGGCACTTGCTGGAGGCTGACTGCGGTGCGCAGCTGCAGAAGTTTTTCCTGTTGCTGCGGGATCAGTAGTACATTATATATAAGGTTGCCGATGACATATACCGGAGCTGCGGCTCCGGTATATTTTTTTGTCCGCTTGGCAGAATAAGGGCAAAGAGGTGGTGCTGGTGGGTATTTTTAAAAAGGAACCGGGACATCCCCATCCCCTGAAGGAACCTCGCTGGACGCAGCCCCTGACTCCGGACGGGCTGCAGGAGGCGTTCCGGGACTGTGCGGACTTCCGCCGCCGGGAGCTCTGGGTGGGGGGAGATGAGCAAAAATCCCTGACGCTTTGTTATGTGGAAGGCATGGTGCGCAACGAGCGGGTGAGCGACTACATTCTGCGGCCTCTGGCTCAGGACGACAGGCTGATCCGGGCGGATGCAGAGCAGATGTTTCAGCAGATGAAAAACGGCGCACTCTACAACCTCTACGCACAGCAGCGCACCACCACAGACGAGGTCATGGCGGATCTGGCCATCGGCAGCTGTGTGCTGTTTTTCCCGGGCCGGCAGGAGGTGCTGACCTTTTTTGTGGGCTCGGAGGAAAAACGCTCCATCGGCCAGCCGGAAAACGAGCCCTCCATCAAGGGCGCCCGGGACTCCTTTGTGGAGAGTCTGCGCACCAACACCGCCATGGTGCGCCGCCGGATCCGGGTGCCGGAGCTTCGTCTGCGTGAGCATACGGTGGGGCGGCAGACCCTGACTCCGGTGGATGTGCTGTGGATGGAGGGGATCGCTGACCCGGAGATCGTGGAGCGGGTGGAGGAGCGTATTGACCGCATGGACATTGACGGTATCCGAACCACGGGCAGTATCGAGGAGTATCTCACCGACCGGCTGGACACGCCCTTTCCCCTCCTGTCCGGCACTCAGAGACCGGACTGGTTCTGCGGCGGTCTGTTGGAGGGACGGGTGGGCGTCCTGTGTGAGGGCCTGCCCATGGGCTGGCTGATGCCGGGTACGGTGGATCTGTTTTTTAAGACCAATCAGGACAAGACCGGGGGCTGGATCATGGCTTCGGCCATCCGGCTGCTGCGCTATGTGTGCATGGCGGTCAGTCTGCTGCTGCCGGCCCTCTATGTGGCGGCGGTCACCTTTCATCCCGAGATGATACCGGACAAGCTGGCGCTGTCCATCTCGGCGGCCAAGCAGCAGGTGCCCTTTTCCAGCGTGTTTGAGGTGCTGATCATGCTGGTGGCCTTTGAGGTGCTGCAGGAGGCTGGGCTGCGGCTGCCCGGGCCCATTGGCCAGACGGTGTCCATTTTGGGCGGTCTGGTGGTAGGCAGTGCGGCGGTGGAGGCGCGTATTGTGTCTCCGGCGGTGCTCATTGCCGTGGCCATAGCGGGCATTGCCGGCTACACCATGCCCAGTCAGGATTTTGCCAATGCCCTGCGTCTGTGGCGGTTTGGGCTGACCGTTTTGGCCAGTGCAGGAGGGGTGGTGGCCCTTGCGTTGGGGGTCGCAGCCCTTCTGCGGCATTTGGCTGGGTTGGAGAGCTTTGGTGTGCCCTATCTCAGTCCCTTTGTGACGGGAGAGGAGGGCGGCGGGCTCCTGCGCCTGCCCCTGCCCCTTGAAAAATGGCGTCAGGGCGTCAGTGCCCGCCGCAACCGGAGGAATCAGAGATGAAGCGTGTCATGTCGGCCCTTGTGTTGGTTTTGCTTTGCGGCTGTTCCGGCCTGCCCCGTGCCCGTGAGCTGGGTGAGGTGGCCATACTGCGTACGATAGGACTGGATGTGGACGCCTCCGGGGTGGAAATGACGGTCGTTGATGCAGACAGCAGTCTTTCGGCGTTGGGCAGCTCTGCTGCCTCTGCGGCCCGGGAGGTACAGGGGCTGGGAGAACGCTATATCAGCTTCGGCCATGTGGATCGGCTTGTGCTGGGCGAGGGGCTGGCGATGAAGGGTCTTGAACCGGTGATCGATTATCTTGCACGGGAGCCACAGCTGGGGCTGGGCGTGGAGCTGTGGGTGGCTGACGGTCGGGCGGCGGACATCCTTGACCGGCAGGGAAGTTCGGAGCGCCTGGGTCAGATGCAAAGCCGGGCGCTCGGCTGTTCTGCGGCCACACTCATGAGTGTGCAGGCCCGTGAGGGCAGCGTGTGCATCCCGGCCGTAACGCTGACAGAGCGGGGCGGATTGGAGCGGCTGGAGTCGGATGGCTATGCGCTGATCCGGAAAGGGAAGCTGGTGTCCCGGCTCCGGGCAGATGCGGCGGTGGGCTATGAGCTGCTTTGCGGACAGGGCGTGGGCGGCGTAGCGGATGTGTCGGCGGAGGGTGTCGGGGTGGTGAGTCTACGGTTGGAGCGCATACAGGTGCAGGTAAAGCCGGTCTTTCAGGAACGGGAGCTTACCGGTCTGGATATCTGCTGCAGTCTCGGGGCTCGGGTGGTGCAGCAGGAACAGAGCGCAGACGATGAGCAGTTGCGGCAGATCAGGCAAGGCTACGAGCGGCTGCAGGCCGGACGGATGGTGAAGGCGCTGGAGCAGGCGCAATACTGGGACGCAGACTTTGCGGACCTGCAGCGGCGGGCTATGCTTGCCTGTCCGTCCCAAAAAGAGAGCATCTCCCGGCAGTTTGGGCCGCAGTTTCGGTCAGTGACCATCCGGGTAACGGTGGATGCACAGGTGGAGCGGGACGAGAATGAGGCATAATATATAATGTATAAGGAGCGCGCCATGGACAAAGGCAAACATTGCATATCTCCCGGACAGCTGATGGCTATGGTCTGGACGTCGGTGCTGGCGCTGGCAGTGGACATTCTGCCTCGGCTTACGGCGCATCAGTCCGGGGCGGCGGGCTGGCTTGCGCCCTTGGCGGCAATTCCTGCGGTGCTGGGTGTGGGCTATGTACTATACCGGGTGACCGGGCGGGGACAATACGGGTTTGCGCAGGTGTGCCGGGAGCGGCTGGGGCCTCTGGCGGGCCGGGTGGTGCTTGTTGTATATATGGTATGGGCGGTGCTTTTGGGTGCAATGCGAATCAACATGACAGCCCAAAGGGCCCTGCTTGCCTCCTCGGCAGGGGGTGGCCGTAGATTGCTCTTGTGGGTGATCACGGCGATGGCGGCCTGGCTGGTGTGGGGCAAGATCGCAGTCTTTGCCCGCACAACGGTGCTGCTCTACCGGGGTGTGCTGGTCTGCCTTGCGGCCGTTCTGCTTCTGACCGTATCGCAGGTGCACAAAGAAAACATTCTGCCGCTGTGGACACAGGACGCTGTCCCGGTGTTCCGGTCTGCCGTTGCGGTGGTGGGTACGGTGAGCTGTGGACTGTACGGGATCTTCATTATAGACGAAGTGAGAATGAATAAGGGACTTGTGTCCGGCTGGGTGTTTCGGAGCCTTGCTCTGTGCGCGCTGCTCAGTGGACTGCTGGCGGCGGTAATAGGGGCGCAGGGAGCGGAGCTGACGGGCCGGCTGTCCGACCCCTTTGTGACTCTGTCCAAGCATGTGGGGGTTGAGGGGGCGTTTCAAAGAGTAGAAAGCCTTGTGTGTGCGGTCTGGCTGCTGGCAGATCTGGTGATGATTGGGCTGCTGCTGTATGCCGGCAGAAGGATCGCAGCCCGACTCTGGCCGGCTTTGGACGGGCGGCTGACCGTGGGACTGCTGGCGGCGGCAATGCTGTGCGCAGCGGCTGTAAGCCCGGAGGGTGCTGCCGGGGCGAGAGAATTTGGCGAAGTGTGGGTGCCGGCGGCGGGACTGCTGCTGTTTGCGGGCGTTCCGTTTCTGGTTGGGCTTGTGTCCTGGGTGGCACATCTTGTGGCAAAACATGGGCAAAAAAAGCAGATATAGTTGCCGTGAAAATGTTTTGAAAAAACTTAAAAAAATAAGTAAAAAAGTGTTGACAAAGGGAGGGGGAGGTGGGAATATATGCAAGGGCGCAAACGAGGGGCTGAAGAATGCGGGGGTGGGGGAGCGGCGACGGGGGTA
>JAZOBP010000107.1:0-13092 GCA_045596065.1 Lawsonibacter sp.
GTGCAGTCCTCCACCACAGCGCACACCTGCCAGTCCCGGATGTATCGGGCGTCTTCATAGAACTGACCGGGATGGCCGAAGTAGAAGCCGGTGGAGTAGTGCCGGTGGCTGACTTTTTCCACCTCGTCCCGCCACACGGGATCGAGGGGTTTACCGGCCACCGCGGCGTCGATGGCGTGGCGGTAGGCGGAGGTAACGATGGCGGCATAATAGGCGGACTTAGCCCGTCCTTCGATCTTCAGGGAGTCCAGACCTGCGTCCATCAGCTCTTTTACATGGTCGATCATGCACATATCCCGGGAGTTCATGATGTAGGTGCCCTTCTCGTCCTCGAACACAGGGAAATACTCGCCCGGCCGCTTTTCCTCCATCAGGGCATACTGGTAGCGGCAGGGCTGGGCACAGGCCCCCCGGTTGGAGTCCCGGCTGGCATCGGTCATATAGTTGGACAGCAGGCACCGCCCGGAGTAGGACACGCACATGGCACCGTGGACAAAGGCCTCCAGTTCAAGAGTTTTGGGTGCCTTGGCACGGATGGTGGCGATCTCGTCCAGACACAGCTCCCGGGCCAAAATCACACGGCTGGCGCCCAGATCGTGCCACGCCGTGGCGGACTGGTAGTTAACGATGCTGGCCTGGGTGGAGATATGTACCTGCACCTTGGGGGCGTGGCGCTTGGCAAGGGCCAACACACCCACATCGGCGGCAATCACGGCGTCTGCCCCTGCGTCCTGCAGGAACTCCAGCCACTCCGGCAGACGGTCTACCTCGTCGTTTCGGGGCATGGTGTTGCAGGTGACATGGACACGCACACCCCTCGCGTGGGCCAGCGCCACCGCCTGCCGCAGCTCGTCGGGGGAGAAGTTGCCCGCAAAGGAGCGCATGCCAAAACTGGTACCGGCCAGGTACACGGCATCCGCACCGTAGGCAAGGGCCATACGCAGCCGTTCCATATCACCGGCAGGGGCAAGCAGTTCAATTTTCTTCTGTTCCATGGTTGCGGTCTCCTTGCATAAAGCTGCCCGGATGCCCTCAAAGACATCCGGGCAGAGGTGATTATCGGTAAAGCTTTTGGGTCTTCATCCAGTTGAGCATGCTGTTATAGTCACGGAAGAACTGGTGCTTTCCGTCATCGCCCAGTGCGTAATAATAATAGCCGGTCTTTTCCGGATCAAGGGCGGCCTTAAAGGAGGCCAGACCCGGATTTGCAATGGGGGCGGGAGGCAGGCCGGGATACTTGTAGGTGTTGTAGGGGGAGTCAATGGCCTTGTCCGCCTCGGTGGGAGTCTTGCCGGTGAGGTAGTACAGGGTGGCATCAATCTGCAGATAGCCGTTGGTACCGGCTGCGGTGTTGGGATTCTCCAGACGGTTGTAGATAACGGAGGCGATATTGCCCCGGTCAGTGCCCGAGGTCTCACGCTCGATCAGAGAGGCTACGGTGAGGTACTCACGCAGGGTGTACTTGCTCTCGGCCACCTGCTGGCGCATCTCTTCGGTATAGAAGGCGTCAAAGTTTTGCAGCATCTTGTTGATGACGTACTTGGGGTCGTGGTTGACATAAAATTCGTAAGTGTCGGGGAACAGGAAGCCTTCCAGTCGGTTGGGGTCGCCCAGAGGAATGTCCTGCAGGAAGGAGAAGCCGTAGTTGTAGTTGGCGGCATACTCGGTCAGGGCATTGACCCCGGCAACGCCGTTGTCCTCCAGCAGCTGGAAGGTCTGGGCCAGCGTATAGCCTTCGGGGATGGTCACCTCTACCACCACACGGCTGTCAGAGTTAAAGCTCATCCCGGCGACCAGAGAGCGGTAGTCCATATCGGTGTTCAGGTGGTAGGCACCGGGACGCAGCTTGGTCTCGGCATCCGTGGCGGCGGAAAACAGACGGAACAGCAGCTCGTATTCGATCAGCCCGTTGTCCTCCAGTATGTCAGCCACCTTGCCCATCTTGGCCTTGTAGCTGACGGTGGTCTTGCCCTCCTTGTCGGTGCGGGTCTTGATAGAGAAACAGCTTTCGGGCAGAACCACCGTGGCGGTATGTTCGGGCTTATTCAACGCAAGCATATCGTTGGCAGCGATCCAGCCTAAAGTGGCCAGCAGCAGGGATACGCCGATGACAGAAACGATATATAAAAGAGCAAAGCTTGCAGCCAGGCCGGCACGGCGATGTCTGCGGCGGCTGCTGCGGCGGGGAGTGTTCTCCTGAGGCATAGTATCATCTCCTTAACAGGATAGTAACCAAAAAAAGGGGAGTGCCATAGTATGGGATGGCGGCACCGTAAAAATACGGTGACTAACAATAATGAGGTGAATGTTACATGTGCTGTGGTAACAACGGTTGGGGCGGCGGCAGCTGCCTGTGGATCATTATTTTGATCATCATTCTGTTTTGCTGCTGTGGCGGCGGTATGAGCAACAACTGCGGCGGCTGCGGCTGCGACAACGATTGCGGCTGCGGCTGCTGACCAGCCGGGAAAAGGCGGGGCTTCGGCCCCGCTTTTGTCATGTCCGGTAAATTTGGCCGGGTGTAATGACGATGTCCACGGCTCGGTCATGGTGCTCGACTGGCAGGCTGCCTTGCAGCAGATCCTCACGGCAAAGACCTGCCGTGATGCCGTAAAAGTCGGGCAGCCACCGGTCATAGTAGCCGCCGCCCATACCCAGCCGAAATCCGTGTACATCATAGCACACGGCGGGGACAAGAGCAAGGTCAATATCCTCATGGGAGAGGAGGGGACAGCCTTCGTCCGGCTCGAGCATGCCGTAGGGGTGGCGCACAAGGGGGCGACCGGGATCGTAGCAGCGTACTTCCATGCTGCGCTCAGGCAGGATGCGCGGCAGGCCGATCACCTTACCAAGCTCCAGAAGAGAAGGAATCAGACGTGAGGTGTCCGGCTCAGTGCCCATGCCGTAAAAAAGAAAAACCGTTTTGCAGCTCACAAGCTGCGGCAGGGCAAGAAAACGGCGGAACAGCACTTCATCCTCGGCCCTGCGGGCATCCGGAGCCATTGCAGTCAGGGCTGCACGCAGGTCGGCGCGCAGCCGGGCCTTTTGCTCAGCCGTAGTAGACACTGCGGCGTACCTTTTCGGCTATCTCGGCACCCCTGAGCTGCTCAATGAGCTTAAAAGCAAAGGTAAAGGCAGAGCCAGCGGCCTGTCCGGTGATGATATTGCCGTCCACGGCCACGGTGCTGCCGTCATAGGGCAGAGCACGGGTAAGCATATCCTGCATGGAGGGGTAGCAGACGGCCTGCTTGCCGTCCAGATAGCCCAGATCGTGGAGAATGGTGGGGGCAGCGCAGATAGCGGCCAGCTTGATGCCCTTATCATGGGCCTGACGGATCAGCTCCATGGCCTCGGGGCTGCCCTTAATGGCGTCCACGCCTCCCAGACCGCCGGGAAGAAAGACAAGCTCCAGCTCGTCCGGCTTTACCTCGGACAGGGTGCAGTCGGCCTTGACGGTGATGTTGTGGGCGCCGGTGATCTCTGTGCCGTCCACACCGGCCATACATACGTCGATTTTGGCCCGACGCAGCATATCGGCCGGGACCAGAGCCTCGGCCTCTTCAAAACCGGTACCAAGCAGAATACAAACCATAATTAAACCTCCTGAATTCAATGGGTGAAAAGGAAAACTACATTACAGGATCTTTTCGATCTGAGACCAGATTTCTTCGTGGATATCTTCAATGGTACGCAGTTGTCCGTCACGGACACAGGGGATGACCGTCCAGCCCAGCACCTGTGCAGCCTGCAGGGCGGCAGCGCGGCAGGAGGCCAGATAGCTGTCGTCCACCTCGTGGATGTCTGCGGTGGTGTTGGTTGCCTGCTCCCGGCTGCGCAGCAGCTCCACAGAGAACTGAGTGGGCATATCCAGATAGATCACAAGGTCGGGTCGGGGCAGCTCCAGACGGTCGTGCTCAAACTCGTCCAGCCAGCGGCAGAAGGCCTTGCGCTCACCCTCGGGGAGCTTGGCGGACTGGTGCACGGCGTTGGAGGTGGTGTAGCGGTCTGCCACCATAAGGCCGCCGTCTTTGTAGTAGTCACCCCAGACCTTTTTCATGGAGGCGTAGCGGTCTACGGCATAAAAGGCGGAGGCGGCGTAGGGGTTGACATCACCGGGTCGGGAGCCGAACTCGCCGGCCAGATACATACGGATCAGGGCAGAGGAGGGCTCTTGATACTGGGGAAAGACCAGCTTTTGATAGGGCCTTCCCTCGTCGGCCAGACGCTGGCACATAGCTTTGAACTGGGTGGACTTGCCCGAGCCGTCCGTACCCTCAAAAACGATCAGCTTACCGGCCATTAGTTGTCCTCCTTTTTGCCTGAAAGGCGCTGCTTGACGGCCTTGACCAGTACCAGAGGCAGCTTTGCCATACGGCCGATGCGCTTGGGCTCCTTCTTCAGTCGGTAGGCCCACTCCAGATTAAGCTTCTGCCAGCGCTCGGGGGCACGCTCCACCGCACCGGCGTATACATCCAGAGAGCCGCCCAGACCCATGGCCAGCTTCACGCCGGTCTCGGGGCCATACCGGTACATAAACTTCTCCTGCCGGGGGGCACCCAGACAGACGAAGAGCAGGTCGGCCTCGGCCTCACGGATGGCCTGTACCACAGGCTCGTCCTCCTTGAAGTAGCCGTCATGGGTACCGCAGATGGTCAGGTTGGGATATTGCTCCTTGATGCGTCGTCCGGCTTCCTCGGCAATACCGGGCTTGGCACCCAGCAAATAGACCCGGCCACCCACTTTGTCCATGTGTGCCAGCATACCGGCGGAAAAATCAATGCCGGGGACACGGGACTTTAAGGGCGTACCCAGCAGCTTGGCGGAGTAGATCACACCAATGCCGTCGGGGATGACCAGATGGGCGCTGTTGAGGACGGTGCGGAATTCTTCGTCCTTTTCGGCGGCCAGAACAAATTCGGGGTTGGGGGTGACCACATAGTGGAAGCCGGGCTGGCTGACCAGCTCAATGCCGCGCTGCACGGCCTCGTCGGGGGTGAGGTTATCAAAATGAACGCCTAATACGTTGACCTTCATGGACATATGCCTCCTGACAGTGTTGGCAAAAATATACACATACATCATACCATACCTATAACAAAAAGTCCAGCCAAAGCACACGGCCTTGCCTTTTGTGGCGGGTGGGGGTATAATTCTTGGCACAGCAATGTATGAAAGGAAGCAGCACCTATGAAAAAACGGGTTTTCTCTGCCTTGATGTGCGTTGCCCTTGTCCTGTCTCTGACTACCCCGGTCTATGCCGGCGTTGCATGGAGGCTGACCGGGAGCACGCTGGTCTTTACCGGAGATGGCGGTACCGATTATACCTCGGGCAGTACAGGGTATGCCCTTGAACTGTGGAAGAAGGGCACGGCAGGCAGAGCTGCCGGGGTGGAGCTGAAGGAGGGCATGACCTATGTGCACGATGCGGCCTTTTCCGACATGACCATGCTTGCCAAGGTGACCATGGCCGACACGGTGACCAGTGTCGGAAGACACGCCTTCAACAACTGCCCAGAGCTGTCCGATGTCCGCATCCCTGCCAAGCTGACCTTTTTGGGAGAATATGCATTTCGCAACTGCATTTCTCTGAAACAGATCAAGCTGCCCCAGACCCTTACCAGAGTGGAGCAGGGCACCTTTTACGGCTGCTCCCGCCTGACGGATCTTGAGCTGGGCAGCGGCGTTGCCAGCATAGGCCGACAGGCCTTTATGGGCTGCACAAGGCTGTCTGTCTTTGCCGTGCCGGAAAAGGTCAAACGCCTGCATTCGGAGACCTTTGCTTACTGCACCGGGCTTGTGCAGGTCTATCTGCCTGCCGGGCTTGAAAGGGTGGATGCCGACGCATTTTCCAACTGCGCCAGTCTTACGGACATCTACTACGGCGGCACACGGGAGCAGTGGCAGAAGATCACCGTGGAGGACGGTGCCCTTAAATCCTCTTCCCTTACCGTCCATTACAACGCCAAGGCGTCCGACCTTGACGAAAACGCTCAGGGAACAGGGAGTGTGGGCCTGCTTTTTGACGATGTTCTGCCCGACTACTGGGGCTATAACAGCGTTATGACCATTGCAAAGCACGGGCTGGTCACCGGTACCCGTGCGCCCGATGCCACCGGTGTGGGCAGCTTTTCTCCGGAGGGCAAGGTGACCCTTGGACAGTTTTTGGTGGTAGTTACCCGGCTGGTGTGCCCGGAGGCACGCAGGGAGACCCCCGGACACTGGGCCCGGAGCAGCTACAATGCGGCGGTGGAGACCGGGATCATTGACAGCAAGCAGTTCAACAGCTCCGACTCGGCGCTGGATGCCCCTCTGAACCGGCAGAATATGGCCTATATTCTGGTGCGTGCCGCCGGACGCAAGGGCGAGACCTTTACCGTTCACCCCGATGCACAGGGGTCGATCCGGGACTTTGGCCGCATTCAGGAAAACCGCCGTGAGGATGTGCTGAAGTGCTACTCCAACGGTATCATTTCCGGCTACGGAGACAAAAGCTTCGGGCCGGACACCACTATGACCAGGGCTCAGATGGCGGTGGTGGTCTGTCGGTTGGCCGGTTGGCAGAGTCGGGCGGAAGTGAGCTTTTAAACGGAAAAAAAGGGAGTGTGGACCACACTCCCTTTTTTCTTGCCCAAGTGTGTAAAAAATGGTATACTACAAGTTGAACTTTTAAACAGGGGGTATCCCGATGAAGCTCATGGTACTGGACGGCAATTCCATTGTCAATCGTGCCTTCTATGGGGTCAGCCAAAACCTGACAACCCGGGACGGTCAGCCCACCAACGCCATTTACGGCTTTCTCAACATCCTTAATAAGCTGCTGGAGGAGGAAAAGCCGGAGGCTCTGTGTGTCACCTTTGACCGCAAAGCGCCCACTTTCCGCCATCTGGCCTACGAGGGGTACAAGGCCCAGCGCAAGGGGATGCCCGACGAACTTGCCAGCCAGATGCCCATCCTCAAGGATGTACTGTCGGCCATGAATATCCCTACCTACGAACTGGACGGCTGGGAGGCTGACGACCTGCTGGGTACCATCAGCGTGCAGGACACGCAGGCGGGCTGGGAGACGGTCATCGTCACCGGAGACAAGGACTCCCTGCAGCTGATCACCGACACCACCACCGTCAAGCTGGTGTCCACCCGTATGGGCCGCACCGAGACCCGTGACATGACCCCGGAGGCGTTCCGGGAGCAGCATGGCTTTGACCCCATCCACATGATCGACCTGAAAGCTCTTATGGGCGACTCCTCGGACAATATTCCCGGAGTTAAGGGCGTGGGTGAAAAGACCGCCATGGCGCTGGTGCAGCGCTACCATACCATTGATGCCCTGTTTGCTGCCATGCCTCAGCCCGAGATAGAGCCGGGCGTGCCGGCCAAGCCCGGTGTGGTCAAAAAACTGGCTGAGGGTGAGAAGGACGCACGTATGTCCTATGACCTTGCCACCATCCGCACCGATGCCCCGGTGGAGTTTAAGCCGGAGGAAAACCTCCGCCGTGAGCCGGATAACACACGGCTGTACGAGCTGTTTTTAAAGCTTGAATTTGCCAAGCTTATCGACAAGTATCACCTCACCGCACCTCAGGGCAAGGGGGAGGTGCAGCAGGAGGGGACGGTGGACTTCACCTGCAGCGCACAGGTGGTTACAGACCGGGTCCAAATGGAAAAACTGCTTGCACTGTGGCGAAATAACTGTGAAGTAAATGTCCTTGCTACGCCTGATCTGGACACGCTTTGCGTCCAGTGGGAGAAGGAAGCGGCTGTGTTTTTTGCAGATAAGCTTGCCTGCTACAACGACCTTTTGAGGGGCTTGTTTTCATCGGACGTTAAAAAGACGGGACACGGCATTAAAGCCCTGTGTCGGGCTCTTTTGGCCGAGGGGATCGAGCCGGAGGGCTTTGTCTTTGACACGGAGGTGGCGGCCTATCTGCTGGCACCTACGGACGGCAGCTACGAGCCTGACAAGCTGGGGCTGACCTATTTTAACCAGCAGTTTGCAAAGCCGGAGGACTATCTGGCCGAGGGGGCTTTCGGGCCGCTGGCAGACCATTCTGTTCCCCTTGCGGCCATGACGTCCCACGCCGTGCTCATTGGCCGCCTGCGTGAGGTTCTGTCCGGGAGGCTGGAGGAGCTTGGTATGGATAAGCTCTATTATGATGTGGAGCTGCCGTTGTGCCGTGTGCTTGCCGAGATGGAGCATGAGGGCTTTCTTGTTGATCGGGGCGCTTTGGCGGCCTTTGGACGGATGCTCACCGAGCGCATTGATAAGGGGCAAAGTGCCATTTATGGGCTGGCGGGGGAAGAATTCAACATCAACTCCACCCAGCAGCTGGGTCACATCCTCTTTGAGAAGCTGTCCCTGCCCCCAGTGAAAAAGACCAAGACGGGCTATTCCACCAATGCCGAGGTGCTGGAGAAGCTGCGTGGACAGCACGCCATCGTGGATGCGATCCTGGAGTACCGACAGCTGACCAAGCTGAAATCGACCTATGCCGACGGTCTGGGCAAGGTGATCGGGGAGGACGGGCGTATCCGCACCACCTTCCAGAACACCGTTACCGCCACCGGCCGCCTGTCCTCGGTGGAGCCCAATTTGCAGAACATTCCTGTGCGTACCGAGCTGGGGGCACGACTGCGTGAGATGTTTGTGGCTCCTGCCGGACGTGTGCTGGTGGATGCGGACTACTCCCAGATCGAGCTGCGCCTGCTGGCCTGTATGGCCGGGGACAAGGCGATGATCGACGGATTCAACTCCGGGGAGGATATCCACACCATTACGGCATCTCAGGTCTTTGGCGTGGGTCTGGACAAGGTCACCCCTGCCATGCGCCGCAGTGCCAAGGCGGTCAATTTCGGTATTGTGTACGGTATTTCGCCCTTCTCTCTGTCTCAGGACATCAAGGTCTCCGTTGCAGAGGCCAAGGATTATATGGATCGCTATTTTGCCCACTATCCCGGGGTGAAGGCCTATATGGACGGGGTGGTGGAGCAGGCACAGGCGGCCGGTTTTGTGGCTACGTTGTTCGGACGCCGCCGCTGGGTGCCGGAGCTGAAGTCCTCCAACTTCAACATGCGTGCCTTCGGCCAGCGTGTGGCCCTCAACGCCCCCATTCAGGGCACGGCGGCAGGCATCATTAAGCTTGCCATGATCCGGGTGCGTGACCGGCTGCGTGCCGAAGGTCTGGAGGGACGTCTGGTACTGCAGGTACACGATGAGCTGATCGTGGAGTGTCCGGAGCACGAGGCGGACGCTGTGTGCCGTCTGGTACGGGAGGAAATGGAGTCCGTAGCGACCCTTGCAGTCAAGCTGCAGGCGGACACCCAGGCCGGCAGGACATGGGCGCAGTGCCACGGTTGATGGAGGTGCACGTACGGATGAAGAATAAGCTGAACATTACTCTGCTTCTGCTTTGGGTCGTGAGCACGGCGGCATGTGTGACCGGCGTGCTGTACACCTTTGACCTTTGGTGGCTGGTTCTGTGTGCGGTGCCGTCTTTCTGCGCCCAGCTGCTTATCTGTCGGCTTACCCGCCGGGGCTGGCTGAGGGCGGTGCCTGCACTGCCGGCGGTGATGCTGCTGGCAGGCGCCATGTTCTACTTTGTGCGGGACGACGGCTGGGACAGGCTGGCAGCCCTGATTTTCGCCCTTGCCGGTGCGGTGAGTGCTACCGGTGTGTTTTTCGGCTGGGTGGCGTTTCTGCCCCGTAAAACCCATAAAAAAGACAACAACGAGCAGTAAGAGGTGCTGTTATGTACTATGAGATCGTTCCCATGGACCGCAGCCATATTGAGCAGATCGCTCAGCTGGAGCGGGACTGCTTTTCTACCCCGTGGACGGAGAATATGCTGGCTGACGCCCTGTTTGACCCCCACTGCAGCTTCATCGTAGCGGAGGATGGAGAGGGCGGCGTGCTGGGCTATGCCGGCCTCCATGTGGTGCTGGACGAGGGCTATATCGACAACATTGCCGTGGAGCAGGCGGCCCGTCGTCACGGCGTGGCCAGTGCGCTTTTGGACGTGTACTGCCGGTTTGGCGAGGTCAATCTGGCCTTTTTGACGCTGGAGGTGCGAGCCTCCAACGCTGCGGCCATTGCCCTTTACGAAAAGCACGGCTTTGTGCAGGCGGGCCTGCGCAAGGGCTACTATCAGCATCCACGAGAGGATGCCATCATTATGACCCGGGAGTTTCACCATGAAGCTGAGAGTACTGACTAAAACGGAACTGAAGCATCTCTATAACTCGGAGATGAAGGCGGCCTTTCCACCCAACGAGCTCAAACCCCTGTCCGCTATGGAAAATTTGCGTGACACCGGCTGCTACGAGCCTCTGGGCGTATTTGACGGTGAGGAGCTTGTAGGCTATGCTCTTGTGTGGCTGCAGCCCGGTATTCCGTTTGCTCTGCTGGACTACCTGGGTACGCTGGCGGGCAAACGCGGCGGCGGCATCGGGGCAAAGACCCTTGACCTGCTGGCTCAGCGCTACGCCGGGACAAAGGGCGTGTTTGGCGAGTCGGAGGCGGTGACAGCTGCCGACCCGGCCGAGGCCGAGATGCAGCGGCGCAGGCTGGCCTTTTATGAGCGGTGCGGCTTCCGCTACGCCGGGTACGACTGTGCTCTGTTTGGTGCCCATTACCGCACCCTGATCCGCACCGAGTGCGAGGTGAGTGCAGAGGAGATCCTGCAGGCCCACATTGCCATCTACAAAAACTATATGCCCCCCAAGGTATATAGCCGCTTTATCCAGATCCCACTTGCGCCCGGTGAAAAGCCCTTTACACCCGAACGCTGGACAGAGGAGTGAGCGTATTGAATATTCTTGCCTTTGAATCCTCCTGCGACGAGACTGCTGTTGCGGTGGTGCGGGACGGCCGTCAGGTGCTGTCCAACTGCATCGCATCCCAGATCGAGATGCACGCAGAGTACGGCGGCGTAGTGCCGGAGATCGCATCCCGTAAGCATGTGGAGGCCATCAGTGCCCTGACCGCTCAGGCTCTGGAGCAGGCGGGCCTTACCAAACAGGATATTGACGCTGTGGCGGTGACCTACGCTCCCGGCCTTATCGGCGCAGTGCTGGTGGGGGTCAACTTTGCCAAGGCGGCGGCCTTTGGTCTGGGTGTGCCTTTGATCCCGGTACACCATACCCGGGGCCACATTGCGGCAAACTACATTACCCATCCCGCACTGGAGCCGCCCTTTGTCTGCCTGTGCGTATCCGGCGGCAACACCATCATCGTGGATGTAAAAAGCTATACACAGATGTGCGTGCTGGGCGGTACCCGGGACGATGCGGCGGGCGAGTGCTTCGACAAGGTGGGCCGTGTGCTCAACATCGGCTACCCCGGCGGCGCGCCCATGGACCGGCTGGGACAGGGGGGAGATGCCACCCGGTACGAGCTGCCCCGTGCCCATGTGCAGGGGTCGGAGCTGGATATGTCCTTCTCCGGGCTGAAGACAGCGGCGCTCAACCTGCTGCACAATGCCCAGCAAAAGGGAGAGGAGCTGGATCTGCCCGACTTTGCGGCCAGTTTCGGTCAGGCCATCAGCGACAGTCTCGTGCCCCGTGCCATGCAGGCGGTGGCCATGACCGGCTACAAAAAACTGGCCATTGCCGGCGGAGTGGCAGCCAACAGCCGCATCCGGGCGGATCTGGAGCGTGCCTGCAGCCGTGAGGGCGTGGAACTTTACATGCCTGAGCTTCGCTACTGCGGAGACAATGCGGCCATGATCGGCTGTCAGGGCTATTACGAGTATCTGGCCGGTCATACCGCCGGGCAGGAGCTCAACGCATATGCTACCCGTGACATCAGTCTGGGATAAGAGAATCAAAAAACGATGGTCTGTCCAGAGGGACAGACCATCGTTTTTTGTGCAGATCGAGGGAGCGGGGAGAGAAAAAAGGGGCTGCAGACAGCGTTGTCTGCAGCCCTGTGGAGCTGGAGATCGGACTTGAACCGACGACCTGCTGATTACGAATCAGCTGCTCTACCGACTGAGCCACTCCAGCAACAGTGGCATCATACCACAAAATGAAAACAGCGTCAATTGCCAATTGATGTTTTCACAGAATATTACTATCTGTATAAATTGGAGAATGAACGGCAGAAGCGGAAAAAGGGGAGGTGGGACAAAGCCTGTAAAATGGACAATTATCCGCACAAACAAAGAGAGAAGAAAAGGAAAAAGCGGACAACATAAAATTATGGGAGAATGAAAACTACCAAAAGTTATACACATTTTCCACAGAGTTTTCAACAGTGATAAAACGCTTGCAGCGCAAAGGGATGAAAAGAAAAAGGGAATTATTGGTAAGCGGTCAAACGGACTTCTTTAACGCAGAAATAATCGAAAACAGTAGACATAACGACATAAATTGAGGGCTGCGGAATAAAAAACGGCTGCACACCAAAATTGGTGTGCAGCCGAAGGAAAGACGGGGAATCAAAACGCAGCAGAGAAACCTTACAGAATGCGTCTTGCGGTGGTATATACCTTCTTGTAATAGGCGGAGTACAGGTCGCTGATGACCACGCCGACCTTGGAGGAAGAGGCATGGAGGAACTGACCGTCGCCAATGTAGATGCCCACGTGGGTGGCTCGGTTTACGCCGGTGCCGGCACTGTTAAAGAAGACCAGATCGCCGGGCTGAAGGGCGTCCTTGGTAATGGTCACGCCGTTTTTCAGCTGCTGGGTGGCGGAGCGGTTGATGGTATAGCCAAAGTGCTTGTACACATACCAGACAAGGCCGGAGCAGTCGAAGGAGTTGGGGCCCTTGCCGCCAAGCACATAGGGGTAGCCGAGAAACTGACGGGAATAGGCCACGATCTGGGCACGCAGGGCGCTGGTGGAGCCGTCTACTACGGTGATGTAGTCGGCACTCACATAGCCCTGGGCGATGCGATACCAGCCGTCCAGCTTTTCCAGCAGCTCTACCTGCTTGCCGGAGGACAGAGTGCCCACCTTATCGTAGCTGGAGCCGGGGCCGCTGCGGATGTTGAGAGAGCCGGTGCTGACGATGCCATAGGTTTTGCTGCCACCGGCATGCTGGCTGTCACCGGTCTGTTGGTTGTCGGTGGGGGAGTCGGGAGCCGGGGCGGGG
>JAZOBP010000108.1:0-3849 GCA_045596065.1 Lawsonibacter sp.
TCCTTACTTCAGCAGGCACTCCACCACCTGGGGAAAGGTGGTGTAATCGTGAATGGTCAGGTAGTTGAAGTCGGACTTGTAAACGGACTCGTCATTGCCGCCGGGGCCGTAGTCGTCGCCGATGTAGACGACCTGATCGTGGCGGATGCCCCGCTCGTCACAGTACTTGCCCAGAGCGTAGGCCTTGTTGAAGGGGAAGGGAGCCATATCAAAGGAGGAAGAGCCGCCCACAAACACGGTGTAGTCGGAAAAGACTCTGCACACATCCTCGTAGATGGCACGGCGCTTGCTGCGGTCGGGGTCAAAGGCCAGCTTGTCGGCCGGGTCGGCTTTTGTGCCCAGCAGGGGGAAGGTGACGCAGCCGGAGGAGTGGTACTCCACATTATCACCGGCAAACCGGGTAAAGCCGTACTTTTCACGCAGGGCGGTCACACGGGCCTCCACGCTGTCCCGATCCACGGGTCGTACCTCGTCAAAGAGGATGTGGATGTCCTTGTCGGCAGGGTCGTACTCGGCATACTGCATGCCGTAATTGCCCAGCACGTCGATGGGGTAGTTGCCCATCTGGTTGAACACACGCCGGCACATACCGGCACCCACCATAAGCAGCTTGTAACGCTGGGCCAGCTGATCCAGCACGGCCCGGTGCTCGGTGCTAAGGGGTGTCTTGTGCTGGGTGAGAGTGCCGTCCAGATCCATGGCAATCAGTTTGATATCCTTCATGATCAAAGCTCCTCCAGACCAAAAATATCGTAGTACATCCAAAGCACCGTATACCGATCCTTGAGCTCCTTGGCCCAGTGGGCGGCGTTACGGATCTTTTCGGGGGAATAGGTGTCGCAGAACAGCTGCAGATCAAGCCCCACATCCTTCAAAATGGCCTCGATCTCCTCGCCGGTGGGGGCTTCGGCCAGCACCTGACGGATGGCCTGCTCGTTGGCTTTATAGGCAGACAGACGATCCTCGGTGTAGCGGCCCAGCTTGTCCTGCAGAGCCATGCACTCATCGGCTACCGACTTGTAGACGGCACGGACATGGGACTCGTACTCCGCCCGGTCCAGCTTGAAGGCCTCGGCGGGCAGCGGGGCAGCCAGCAGCTTTTGGCGCATGCGGCAGGTGTAGATGGTGGACAGGGCCACGTCGATGCCGTGGGAGAGGTACTCCTCGCCGTCCACGATTCCGGTGATTTCAAAGAAGTGGGAGTAGTGATGCTCACTGCCCGAGGCGGGACGGGAATTGCCCGCAAAGCTCATGGCGATGCCCACCACCACAAGAGCCTCCATCAGGGTCTTGACGCTGTCCTCGTCACGCTGCTGCAGCTTTTGGGCAAGAGGCAGGGTCTGCTGAAGCATATCCCAAGTCAGATCGTAGATATAGGGGCAGAAGTACTCGCCCAGAGCCACGTGGGCCAGCTTCCAGTCGTTGAGGGCGGAGAACTTGCCGATGATGTCGCCGTAGCCGGCACGGATCATCTCCATGGGGGCCTTGGCCAGCACCGCAGGGTCGGCAAGAATGGCGTCGGGCACACCGGCACTGTAAGTGACCTTCATGCCGCCGGTGATCATAGCGGCGCCGCTGGAGGCGTAGCCGTCCATAGAGGGGGCGGTGGCAACTACAAAGTAGGGCACGCCCGTTTGGTGTGACACATACTTGCACAGATCCTGAATTACGCCCGAGCCCACGCCCACAATGAGGTCGATGCCCTGCATTCTGGCATTGACAGCGTCAATGGCATCTTCGTTTGGGATCAGCAGGCGGTCACCGGGGAAGATGACCTGATCGGCCAGCTTATCCTGCAGATAGGGCAGGCAGCTGCGGCCGGCAGCCTCATAGGTGTTGCCATCGGCAACCAGCAAAATATGCTGATAGGGAGCACAGAGTGTTTCAAGCCGGGCAGCGGCGTTGTTTTCGATATAAACGTGACCAATGTCACAGGCATGATGCCTGCCGCAGATGCAGTCAACACCCTTGAGCAGTTGGTTAATATCCATGAACTCGACCCCTTTATGGTATTTTTACACATTATAAAATTTTTCCAACCATAAATCAATGAAAAATCCCCGATTGACCGTTTATGAGCCTTTGTTCATCTATGGGGGAACAGTTCGTGCAGTTCTTGTATCGACAGCTTTTTCGGTTTAAAGGCCATGTGCGACATGCCTCGACCCGAAATGTCGAGAAATGTCGAACGATTTCTCACAAAAATACCAGAAAATGGTAAATTTGGTGTTGCGTCGGGAGTTTTGGCGTGTTACATTATATTCGAGCCTTGACCCCGGATGTGGGAATGTACAATAATACGTAAGTTCGGAAAGGAAATGCAATATGGAAACCAGGAAAAAGATCGTGTTGGCGGATGCCAACGAGGATTATCGCAGCATGCTGGTTCAGCTGCTGTCGGGAGAAGAGGATATCCAGATAGACGGCCAGACGGGTGACGGACAGGAACTGCTGCACCTCGTGCAGGAGCACCGGCCCGATGTGGTGGTCATGGATCTGATCCTGGGCCAGATCGACGGACTTGAGGTGCTGCAAAGCCTGAATCAGCTTGGCCCGGAGTCCCGTCCGAAGATCATCGTGCTGTCCGGACTGAGCCGTGGGACTGTGACCAATGCTGCCATACAGAACGGTGCTGACCTGTACATCTTCAAGCCCTGCCGCAGCGAGGTGGTGGCGGAGCGCATCCGTCAGCTGGCCGGCCGGGAGGATGGGGAACAGGGCTACCAGTACAGTCTGGAGAGTCGTGTGACCGCCATCATCCATGAGATCGGTGTCCCCGCCCACATCAAGGGCTACCACTATCTGCGTGAGGCCATCCTGTATTCCATCGACAACATGGACGCCATCAATGCCGTGACCAAGGTGCTCTATCCCGAGGTGGCCAAGCGTTACAACACCACGCCCAGCCGTGTGGAGCGTGCGGTGCGCCACGCCATTGAGGTGGCATGGGGCAGGGGCGATCTGGACACCCTGCAGAAGTATTTTGGCTTTACGGTGAGCAACATCAAGGGCAAGCCCACCAACAGCGAATTCATTGCCATGATCTCCGACCGTCTGCGTCTGCAGATGCGGGAGCAGTAAATACAGCAAGTACCGGCCTCCTGTAAGGAGGTCGGTACTTTTGTGTTGGGGCAGTTTTTTCTTGCAGCGGGGGCAAAAATGGGGTATCCTGTATGCATATCAAAAACTATACGGAGGATACCATGACCATTGAATACATTCCCAAGGGGGTCTGCTCCCGGAAGATGACCGTGGAGGTAGACAAGGGCGTCATCCAAAAGGTGAGCATTGAGGGTGGATGCAGCGGCAATCTGCAGGGGATCTCCAGACTGGTGGAGGGCATGCCGGTAGAGCAGGCCATCTCCCGGCTTTCCGGCATCCGCTGCGGTTGGAAAAACACCTCCTGCCCCGATCAGCTGTACAAAGCGTTACAGCAGTATAAAGAGTAAAAAACACGCAGAGCCCATCGGGTTCTCCGTGTTTTTTGTGGGGTGACGTCCAGATGGGCCCGGGCATAGACTGGGCCAAAGGGGGCCGTTTTATGAAAAAGCAACACCGAACACCCCAGCTTAACACAGAGCAGGGGACGGAGCAATGGGAACTTACCCTGCAGGACAGGGTGGTGGTGCGCTGTACCTTTTGCCTGCCCAAAATGACAGCGGAGGGCCGGGGGCCGGAGCACATCGCACGTTACTACCGCAGGCTGGAACAGCATTGGCGCACCTACATACAAAAGGAACTCTATCTCTATGCCTGTCTGGACTGTGCCGACCGTATGGCCGCAGGCCGGGCCTTTCGTCCGTGGCAGGCAAGGCTGAAGGGCGAGGTGCGCTATTGCAGGGGCGGGCT
>JAZOBP010000109.1:0-2234 GCA_045596065.1 Lawsonibacter sp.
GATGTGGTCAACGTCAACGACAAGGAAACGATGTACGAGTCCTACGCCCTGCTGCGCAAGGGCGACGCCGTGAACCGCATTCGGGACGACGGCTCCGGCATCCACGCCCGTCTGGTGCGTGACGACGCCGTGGTGGTCCGCAACCCCGACGGCTCCATCGACCCGGACAAGAGCTATGTGCCCTTTATCGAGCAGACCTCCACCGCCACCTGGCACATCCAGCTGGCCGACGGTACCGAGACCACTATGATGACCAACGACTGGCAGGCCGTGTTCAGCATGGTGGAAGCAAACCCCGGCGCCAAGCTGCTCTTCGGCACCTGTACTCCTGTGCAGGAATCTACCTTCAGCAGCCTGTACAGCAGCGGCTACGTGGCCTACTCTCTGGTGGAGTACCGGGACGCACAGGTGAAGAACGCCAACGCCCAGTTTACCATCGTACCCAACGACTTTGAGGACATCTCCAAGGGCGTGGCCGTCACCGCCGCCTCCTACTTCCGCCTGCTCGACATCAACCTGAAGGTGGAGGACCGCAATCAGGGTGTGGTGCTCTACGAGCACACCGAGTACGGCGAACGCGGCCGCTATGAGCATCAGATCGTAAACACCGAGGGCCTGAACAAGCTGCTGGGCGAGCTGCCCGCCGGTGACTACCGCCTGACCGTGTCTGCCAGCACCGGCCCCATCACCTCCGTGGGCGGCGAGGACCCCGTGGCCTCCCGGATCTATGACTTCTCCGTGACGGCCCGGAATACGGACGACCGTCAGGCCAAGCTGGTCACAGACAAACAGAAAGTGACCGCCGGTGAGCAGTTCCATGTGGATGTGGAGCTGGTGTCCGCCTTTGACGCAGCCGACGTGGAGGTCAAGTACGACACCGAGACCATGAGCTTTGTCAGCGGCGAGATCGTCCTTGATCCCATCTTTGAAGAAGTGACCGACAACGACGGCATTGTCCGCATGACCTGCGTGGACGCCAACGGCACCAAGCAGCTGGCACGCCTGACCTTTAAGGCGAAAGCCGACGTGGCCAAACTCAGCGACCACATCTCCATCAAGAGCGTTATGACCACCAATGCATCCCTTGCTGTGACGAACAACATGACCAGAGGTCACTACGCCACCGGTACATGCGCCAGCCTCGGCATGGCCGATGTGTATGAGAACGCCTGGTATCACGAAGCGGTGGACTACGCCGTGGAAAACGGCCTCATGTCCGGCTACGGTACCGGCAAGTTTGGCCCCAACGATACCCTGTCCCGTGCCATGGTGGTGCAGATCCTCTACAACAACGAGGGCAAGCCCGCACTGGCCGGCAATCGTTCCTTCCCCGATGTGAAGGGCGGCGACTGGTTTAACGGTGCTGTGTCCTGGGCCGCCGCCAACAAGCTGGTGGACGGCTACGGGGACGGACGCTTCGGCCCCAACGATGCTGTCACTCTGGAACAGATCGCCGTCATTCTGTGGAACTACGCCGGCAGCCCTGTCGGCAAGGGCAGCGCCGCTGCTCTGGGTGCTCACAGTGACTGGGCCGCCAACGCCCTGAGCTGGGCAGAGGGTGTCCAACTGTTTAAAAATGTGAACGGTGAGGCGGTTACCGCCGCTGCCACCAGAGCACAGACTGCTCAGCTGCTCATGAATTATCTGGAGCGCTGACCGGCCCAAACCTTGCTTTCTTTCCTTTCCCTTTCCGTTGCCTGCGGTTATTGCCTCTGACCGCCGGCAGGCCGGGGGATGCCTCACTGGGAGGCATCCCCGGCCATCTAAAAAAGAGCTCAGCCGGTCGGCTCCCGTGGGGGCGGGCCGGAAGCGATAGAAGTAAGCAGTAATTTACACAAGGAGGAATCCAAATGCGAATTGTAAAAAGATTTGCAGCCCTTGTAATGTCTCTGGCCCTTCTGGCGGGCATGCTGGCAGTTCCTGCCTCTGCCGCAGCCTTCTCAGATGAGGATCAGATCACCTACAAGGAAGAAGTCGCCATCACCGCCGGCCTTGGCCTGTTTGCCGGTGCGGACGGCAAGTTTATGCCCCAGGACACGGTGACCCGTGCCCAGATGGCCACCATCATCATCAAAATGCTCCACGGCGCCGATGCCAACGCCGACGGCTTCAAGGGCGTCAGCGGCGGCTTCACCGACACCGCCAGGTTTGAGGGCGGCTGGGCCGAGGGCTACATCAACTGGTGCGCCAGCCTTGGCATCGTCAAGGGCTACGGCGACGGCACCTTCAAGCCC
>JAZOBP010000110.1:0-4619 GCA_045596065.1 Lawsonibacter sp.
AGGCGTGGATGGGCAGGTCGGGGGCCACCTGACGCAGCATACGCATCACGCCCAGATCCTGCACGATGACCGCGTCCACCCCGATCTTGCTGGCGTGGGCGGCCAACTGGGCCGCTCCGGCCAGCTCCCGGTCGGTGAGCAGGGTGTTCAGGGTCAAAAAGACCTTGACCCCCCGCATATGGCAATAAGAAACCGCCGCCGCAACCTCTTCTTCCGAAAAGTTTTTTGCATTGCGGCGGGCATTAAAATCTCCAAATCCAAGATAGACCGCATCTGCTCCGTTCTGCACGGCGGCCACAAGGGCCTGAGGCGATCCGGCAGGGGCCAGCAGCTCCAGCATGGCGCTCCCTCCTCTGTAATCATAGCGACCGAAGCCGGAACTGCCGTTCCGGCTTCGGTATGTAGGGTGTTATGGTTTGTTTGACAACGGCTCAGCGCTTGTCCTTCTTACTCACGCCTCGCCTGCTCACAACGCCCGGCTTCCCTCCGCCTCGGGCTGGTGTCCGGGCCTAACGGCCCTGCCCTCGCCCTCGCTGCGGTCCATCCGGGCTGTTCACAACGGCTCAGCGCTTGCTCTGCAGCTTGAAGATCTCACGCTTGGCGTCGGACAGCTCCATCTTCAGCTTGGCCGACTCCTCCAGCACTTCCTTGATCTGACGGCGCAGATTTTCGCAGGCATCCTGCTCCTTAAAGTACTGGTCGGTGATGTTTACCGCAGCCAGCAGGGTGCTGTCCACCACGGACATACGGCCGGCATCGGCTACCTGACGCACCTGCTCATCCACATGAGCGGCCACACGGTAGACATAGGCCTCATCCTCGGCGCCCACCAAAGTAAGCTGCTGACCGGCAATGGTAACCGTAACTTTGTTTTTCATATTTCGTCCCTCCACATCTGATTGATCCGTTCCTCTCGGAACGTGGGGTCATATTTTAAATGTATTATATCACACTTTTCTCCGCAGAAAAACCATAGATTGCGGTTTTTTGTAAATTTCATGATTTTTTGTCGCTGTGCCGTAATTCTTTGTTTACGCCGGGAGATTTTTAGAGTAAAATGGAACATACAGTCTTATCAACCGGAAAGGAGGGGGCGCCATGCAGCCCACGGATCTGCTGCCCAACAGTATTCTGTCCTTAAGCGGTCAGGCCGCTGACCGTCTGCTGTCTTTGGGCGATGGGGATGCCGCTCTGGTCTACCTGTATCTCCTGCGGCACAGCAGCTCCCCCGACTTCAAGTGGCCCGCCGCCCGACTGCAGGCAGCGTTGGACAAGCTGGCCGCCGCCAAGCTCATTTCGCCCCAGCAGGCACAGCCTGCCCCCGCCCAGCCGGAACCCGAAGTGCCCATCCCGGAGTACACCACGCTGGACATCACCGGCGCACTGGCAAATCAGAGTACCTTCTCCGGCCTGGCCGACGAGGTGGAGCGCCGTCTGGGCAAAAAACTATCCACCCCCGACCTGAAAACCCTGCTGACCCTCTACGATCATCTGGCCCTGCCTGCCGAGGTCATTTTGCTCATCGTCTCCTGGTGCACGCTGGAGGTAGAGCGCAAATACGGCTCCGGGCGCAAGCCCTTCCTGTCCCAGATCCGCCGGGAGGCCTTCCGCTGGTCGGCCCAGGGCATCGACACCGCCGAGGCCGCCGAGGAGCATCTCCAGCGGCTGCTGCGTCTGCGCTCCAGAGAGGGCGAGCTTGTCCGCCTGCTGGATCTGCCCAACCGCCCCCTGGTGGAGCGGGAGCAGAGGTACATTGCCGCATGGCTGGACATGGGCTTTGACAATGACGCTTTGCGCCTTGCCTACGAAAAAACCGTCATGGGCACCGCCTCCAAGAGCATGGACTGGCGCTACATGAACAAGATCCTCACCCGCTGGCACGAGGCCGGCCTGCACACCGCAGCCCAGATCGAGGCCGGAGACAAGGCCGCTGCCCGCAGTCCCCGCCGCCGTCCCGCCTCGGTATCTGCCATCGGCACCACCCCCGGCGTCATTAACCAGGGCCCCGACCAGCAGGCCCTTGCGGACATGGAGCGTATGCGCCGCTATCTTGAAAAAATGAAACAGGAACAGGGAGGCTGATCCCATGTCTTACGATCCCAACGTGCTCCAGCGGGCCAGCGAACAGCTGGAGGCCCGCCGCCGGGCACGCACCGCTCAATATGAACAGCGCCGCCGGAAGCTCTACGCCTCCCAGCCCCGTCTGGCCCAGATCGACCAGGAGCTGCGGGCCACCATGGCCGGCGTATTTACCGCCGCCCTGCGCAAGGGGGAGGACCCCGGCCCAGCGGTCGCTCAGCTGCGCTCGCAGAACCTCGACCTGCAGCTGGAGCGCCGTGCCATTCTGGGTGCTCTGGGCATGGGCCCGGAGGATCTGGAGGACACCCCTCTCTGCCCCCACTGCGGGGACTCGGGCTGGAAGGGCACCGTCATGTGCGCCTGCCTGCAGGAGCTGTACGCCAAAGAACAGCTGCGCTCCCTGTCCGACACACTGGATCTGTCCCACCACACCTTTGACCATTTCCGTCTGGACTATTACAGCACGCTCCCCGACCCCCAGACCGGCATCTCTCCCCGGCAGAACATGGAACTGGTGTACGAGGTGTGCCTGAACTACGCCCAAAAATTTGGCTCTTTTTCCTTCAAAAATCTGTTCCTGTCCGGCGCGCCCGGTCTGGGCAAGACCTTCCTGTCCGCCTGTATTGCCCGGGCCGTGTCCGAGCAGGGCCGTTCTGTAGTCTACACCTCCGCCGCCGATGCCTTTGCCCAGTTTGAGGATCGCAAGTTTACCCGGGACACCGACGCCAGGGACGAGACTCGCCGCTACCTCACCTGCGACCTGCTCATTCTGGACGATCTGGGCTGCGAGCTGACCACCCAGTTTGTCCAGAGCGCTCTGTACACGCTGATCAACACCCGTCTGATCTCGGGTCTGCACACCGTGATCTCCTCCAACCTCTCCATGGCAGAGATCGCCCAGCGCTATTCGCCTCAAAGCGCCTCCCGACTGGCCGGAGAATACCACGAGCTCCACTTTGCCGGTCAGGACATCCGTCAGCTGAAAAAGCAGAATATGTGATCCAACGGGGCGGCTCGACCGGGCCGCCCCTGCGCGTTCTCCTTTTTCTCCCCTATATACCAATTGACAACGCTTCCGTATTTCTATATAATCACACATTAAGCGGTGCTGTTTTTCAGCTTCCGCTCAACGTCAACAACAACTCCGTATGCGCCGTAGCTCAGCAGGATACTTACCTTGCGCTTAGCGAAGCTCTGCGAGCTTAGCGCAAGTTAGTGCCGAAAACCGCAGGTTTTCGGCTGAGCGTTCGCCCCAAAGGCCTCAACAACTTCACATGCGCCCGTAGCTCAGCAGGATAGAGCGTCCGCCTCCTAAGCGGAAGGCCGCGCGTTCGAATCGCGCCGGGCGTGCCAGCAGGAGGGAGCGAGCCGCCCCCTCCTGTTTTATTTTTAACAAAAAATAAAAGATAACCATTGTTTTTTTCTATACTGCAGGAGGCCATCGGTTATTGACAGTCCCCGGATTTCCATCTAAAATAATGTCAAACTATTTATGAAAGAAGGCTATTTACATGGATTACGCAAAGGAATCTCTCCGCCTGCATGGCGAGTGGAAGGGCAAGATCGAGGTCGTGGCCACTGTGCCCGTGGCTACCAAGGACGACCTGTCTCTGGCCTACACCCCCGGTGTTGCCGAGCCCTGCCTGGCTATTCAGGAGGATGTAAACCGCAGCTATGACCTCACCCGCCGCCACAACCTGTGTGCCGTGGTCACCGACGGCACCGCCGTTCTGGGTCTGGGCGACATCGGCCCTGAGGCCGGCATGCCCGTTATGGAGGGCAAGTGCGTGCTGTTCAAGGCCTTTGGCGATGTGGATGCGTTCCCCTTGTGCGTCAAGAGCAAGGACGTGGACGAGATCGTGCAGACTGTGTACAACATCTCCGGCTCCTTCGGCGGCATCAACCTGGAGGACATCGCCGCTCCCCGCTGCTTTGAGATCGAGCGCAAGCTGAAGGAAAAGTGCGACATTCCCATCTTCCACGACGACCAGCACGGCACCGCCATCATCACGCTGGCCGGCCTGCTCAACGCCCTGAAGGTCGTGGGCAAGAAGAAGGAAGAGGTCAAGGTCGTCACCTCCGGCGCCGGCGCTGCCGCCATCTCCATCGTGAAGCTGATCATGTCCGCCGGCATCAAGAACGTCATCATGTGCGACCGCAAGGGCGCTATCTATGCCGGCCGTGACGGTCTGAACTGGATCAAGGAAGAGATGGCTCAGGTCACCAACCTGGAGAAGAAGTCCGGCTCTCTGGCTGAGATGCTGGTGGGCGCTGACGTGTTTATCGGCGTGTCCGCTCCCGGCACTGTCACCACCGAGATGGTCAAGACCATGAACAAGGACGCCATCGTCTTTGCCTGTGCCAAACCCACCCCCCCCCACCTCCCCCCCCCCCCCCCCGCCCGCCGGGCCGCCGCGCCCGGCATGGTCACCACCGAAATGGTCAAGACCATGGCCAAGGATCCCATCATCTTCGCCTGCGCCCACCCCCCCCCCCCCCACTTTCCCCGGGGGACCCGACGCGGGGGGGGCCGCGCGGTT
>JAZOBP010000111.1:0-7446 GCA_045596065.1 Lawsonibacter sp.
GTTTCCTGACCGGGGCGCTTTGTTTTTAGACGAATTTTTGGCACCACTTTTAGCACCATGAAACGAGGCAAAATGAGGGCAAAGGGGAAAAACAGGCGGTGAAGAACAAAGAGAAAAACACCCCAAAAGTGCTGACAACACAGCGTTTTCGAGGTGTTTTTACTTGGCACGCCCGAAGGGACTCGAACCCCCAACTTTCAGAACCGGAATCTGACGCTCTATCCAATTGAACTACGGACGCATTTAAATGCCACATCATTATAGCAAAGGGAAATGGAAAAGTAAAGAGAAAAATGTCAAAGAAAATCCCCACAGGCCTGACCTGTGGGGACAAATCATCACAGGACGAAATCCTCCTGCTTCAAATCGGAAAACTCCGGCTTGACAGGGCGGGGAGGGGTGCGGCGCAGAGGATCGTACTCAAACCTGCGGCAGGACGAGGCGACAGACATAATGCCCTTTTTTTCGCAGGCGATCTGCTCTTCGTTGAGGGGACGGCTATGTACACAGTAGGCACAGCGGGGCTCGATTTTCTTCTGGAAAAGCTTCATACTCGGATACCTCCCGGACAGCTTATAAGGCATTATACCCCATATCAGCCCACTTTTCCACCCCTTTTTTTGCACCGGCTCACTGCCCACAGGGTCACGCCCAAAAAGAACAGCCACAGCACCCATGCTGCGGTGGAGCAGATGGACAGGGCGAGGGAAAAGTCCAGCTGAGCCATGGCCTCCACCTGTTGGGCCAGATAACTTGACACGGGCTGAGACAGGGGGATCAGCCGGGTGAGGGCCCACATGAGCAGGGCAGACAGACCGCCGTGGAGCAGCTTGCCTGCGAGGTACGGGGTGATGCGCAGGTCGCTGTCAGCCAAAAAGGAAAGCACCTGACAATGGACGGACAGCCCGGCCCAGCCCAGCAGAAAGGCGGCCAGAGATACCTGACCGGTAATGGGGTCGGCAGGGGAAAGGGAGGCCACCCCGGAGGACAGCTCCAAAAGCCCCGTGATCAGCCGGCGGGCGTGGGTCACATCCAGCCCTGCAGGAGTCAGCAGGCCGGCCAGAGCGTCCATGGCACCGCAGAGGAACAAAAGCCGGATCACTACGCTGAAAAACACCACAAAGGCGCAGATACTCAGGACAGACTGTGCGGAGGAGGTGATGCTGTGGGTAAAGGCACGGGAGAGGTGCACCGTGCGGATAGGGGCGCTGCTGCGCTGTGCAGCCGAGCGGGGTGGGGGGCCGTAAAAGCGGAAAATGAGGCCCACCAGCACGCTGGCAGCGATATGGGTCAGGTACAGCAGCAGGCCCACCCGACTGCTGCCAAACACACCGGTGCCTACCACGCCAAGGATAAAGGCCGGGCCGGAGTTGTTGCAGAAGGCCAGCATACGCTCGGCCTCGGCCTTGGAGCATTGACCGCTTTGGTACAGGCCGATGGCGGTGCGGGCCCCCACGGGATAGCCGCCGATAAAGCCCAGTACCAGTGCCCCGGCCCCCGGCCCACCTACCCGAAACAGGGGGTACATCACCCGTTCCAGCGCCCGACCCAGATAGCCGGCCATGCCCAGCTCCACCACCAGACTGGACAGCACAAAAAAGGGGAACAGAGAGGGGACGATAACATTGGCACACAGGGACAGGCCCTGTCGGGCGGCATCCATGCTCTGCCGGGAATAAAACAGCAGGCCCGCCCCGGCGCACAGCAGTGCAGCGGCGAGGATGGCATCACGGTATTTGGCACGGGTCAGAGTACGCAGCAAGCAAGTCACCTCCCAAGGGCGAAAGGCCCTGAGAAAAGCATATGCCGTCGGGACGTTTTTTTGCCTGTCCGGCGGAAGAATTGCCGTTGTGCCGAGAGGAAAATGGTGGTATACTGGAGCAAGACTTAATCGATACGACAGGAGCGAGGATCTGTGAAAACCTATTTATTTGACTTTGACGGCACTCTGGTGGACTCCATGCCCACCTTTGTGTCCGTCATGCTGCGGATTTTGGACGAGTACCATGTGTCCTACGGTGACGATGTGATCAAGACCATCACGCCTATGGGCTATGCCGGCGCAGCTCAGCACTTTGTAACGCTGGGTATGCCCATGACGCAGGAACAGGTCATGGATCTCATGGGCAGGCGCATTTATGAGGAGTATCTCTACCGCATCCCGGCCAAGGAGTATGTGGCCGATGTGTTGGGGCAACTGCGGGCCGGGGGCAGCAGTCTGAATATCCTCACCGCCAGCCCCCATACCATTCTGGACCCCTGCCTGAAGCGGCTTGGTCTGCATGAACTGTTTGACCACATCTGGTCATGCGACGACTTCAACACCAGCAAGGCGGATCCCGACATCTATGTCCGGGCGGCGGAGCAGATGGGTGTACCGGTGGATGAGGTGCTGTTTTTGGACGACAACCTCAACGCCTGCAAGACCGCCAAACGGGCCGGGATGCGGGTGTGCGGCGTGTTTGACGAGAGCTCCCGGGACTATATGGAGGACATGAAGCAGGAGACGGATCATTACATCATGGATTTTCGCTCCCTGCCGGAAATTCAATAAGAAAAGCGGTGCAGGCTGCACCGCTTTTTCATATGGAGGAAGATGCCCCCTGACAGGATCAGAGAGCATCGGGGACGGCGTATGGATCATCTGCGTCTGCGTCCTCTGTAGTTGCCCCGGGCACGGTAGCGGCGGCCGCCATAGCGGCTGCGGCGGGAGGGCTTGAGGATCTTGCAGAGGACAAACACAGCCAGAGCCAGCACCAGAAGGCCGAAAATCAGCTTGACGATGGTGTGGCGGAACAGGCCCTTGAGCTGATGCAGGCGGTAGAGCAGTACGGAGCGCTCCGCAGCACTGACGGCCACCAGATCCACCTGACCCAGCGTTTCGTCGCCCAGAGTCAGGGTGAGGGTGCCCAGCACCTGACCCTCTTCCACCGGAGCGGCCACGGTGTCGCTGTGGAGCTGGACGGTCTGCTGTACGGCGGACAGGTCGAGATCCTTGGGCAGGGTGCGTTCCAGCTCATTGGCGGGACGCACCAGCACATGGTCGGTGTCGGACAGGGTGACGGACACCTGAGCCAGAGGGGTGGCGGTATCGACCAGCTGCCAGCGCTTGAAGTTGGAAAATCCCCACTGATACAGGGCACGGGACTCGGAGAACTGACGGCGGTCAACGGATTTGTCCGGGTTTTCTACCACAGGGGCGTTGAGCACCACGCAGATGAGATAGTTTTCTTCGTCCTCGGCAGCGGACAGCAGGCAGTAGCCGCCCTCGTCGGTGGTGCCCGTCTTGATGCCGATGGCCTTGTCGTACAGGTAGCTCTCCCGGTAGAACCAGGTGACCAGCAGGGCGTTGGTGTTGTAAAACAGGCGTCCGTCGCTGAGATTGGTGGCGGGGATCTCATGGCGCTTGGAGGAGACGATGGTGCGGAAGGTGTCGTGCTCCATAGCCGCCCGGGCGATGAGATACATATCGTGGGCGGTGGTGTAGTGGTCGTCATCGTGCAGACCGTGGGCGTTGGCAAAGTGAGTGCCTTTACACCCAAGCTCGGCGGCACGCTGATTCATCCGGGTCACAAAGGCGGGCACATCCCCGGCCACGGTCTCGGCCAGAATGTTGGCCGACTCGTTGGCGGAGGCCACCAGCAGGCAGTAGAGCAGGTCCAGCAGGGCCATTTGCTCCCCGGCTTTGATGTTTTGAGAGGAGCCGTAGATGGACAGACCGGCGGAGAAGGTGCTGCTGGCGGTGACGGTCTGCTCCAGAGAAAGCTGACCGGACTCCACGGCCTCCAGCACCAGCAGAGCGGTCATGACCTTGGTCAGGCTGGCCGGGTACATCTTGGTGTTGGCGTTTTTGTCGTAGAGCACTTCATCGTTGGCCGCATCCATAAGCAGGGCGGCACCGGCACGGATCTCGGGGGCAGGTGCTGCCGAGACGGCGGGGATCATAAGACCCAATACGGCTGCCATGGACAAAAGCAGGGCTGCAAGACGTTTTAGTTTGTATTTCATAGGTGCGTCCTCCACCAAAAAGTTTCAATGACAGGGGATAATAACCCATTATAATCACATTATATAAGGCATTATAGCAGATAGTTTGCCGGCGTGCAACAGGGACAGAGCAGAAAACACAGAGAGAATAGTGCGAGTTACCTTGCTAAAGGGGCAGAATATCATCCTACAATAACGGTACATAAGTACGGAAGGATGGGATGATATTGCAGCTGAATGAGGCGGTCAGCAGACGGATTACAGAACTGCTTTGTCAGCGTAACATGACACAGTATCAGCTGTTTAAGCGCACCGGAGTACCCAAGACAACGATCAGCACGGTTGTTAACTGCGCCTATCCCACGGTAAGACTGCGTATCATCCACGAGCTGTGTCAGGGCTTTGAAATCAGCCTGACGGAGTTCTTTGATTCGCCTTTGTTTGACGAAAATAATCTTGAGCCTTAAACTCCGGCGCCTCAGGCACCGGAGTTTTTGCATGAATGAGGATCGGCCATGAAGCGATTGAGTCTGTTTGACAAGTGTACATTGGCCCTTGCGGGGCTGTGTTTGGCGCTGATGGTGGGCAAGCTTGCCCTGTCCACGCTGCCGTCACAGGGGTGGCAGGTACAGGTGGAACGCACCGCCGACCCCATGGAGAACGCCCAGCTGTGGCGGGAGGGGACAGAGGATGACGGGCTGCTGGAGGGGGAGATCATGGATCTGAACACCGCCACGGCCTCCGATCTGCAGCGGCTGCCCGGTATCGGCCAGACCCGGGCCGAGGCGATCATTGCATGGCGGGAGGAGAACGGCGGCTTTGGCTCGGTGGATCAGATGACAAAGGTCAAGGGGATCGGAAAGGGAACACTGGAGTCTGTCCGAGCGTATGTTGCCGTCGGGACGGGAAATTAACTGCCAAGTCTTGACAAATCCTATCGCCGATTGTAATCTTAAATATTATAGCAATTGTTCAATTCTCCGGTACGACCGGGAAAAGAGGTATTCCAAATGAGTGAACACAAGATCGCGACCAACTGCCTCCATGCGGGCTATCGCCCTGAAAACGGCGAGCCCCGCAATATCCCCATTATTCAGTCTACCACCTTCCGCTATGAGACCAGCGAAGCGATGGGCAAGCTGTTTGATCTGGAGGCCAGCGGTTATTTCTATACCCGCCTGCAGAACCCCACCAACGACCACGTGGCGGCCAAGATCTGCGCGTTGGAGGGCGGCACGGCTGCCATGCTGACCTCCTCCGGTCAGGCGGCCAACTTCTATGCCGTATTCAACATCGCCTCCTGCGGTGATCATGTGGTGGCCTCCTCTGCCATCTACGGCGGCACCTACAACCTGTTTGCCGTGACCATGAAGCGCATGGGCATCGAATTCACCTTTGTGGAGCCCGACTGCACCGATGAGCAATTGGAGGCGGCGTTCCGGCCCAACACCAAGGCTGTGTTCGGCGAGACCATCGCCAACCCTGCCCTGTCTGTGCTGGACATCGAGCGTTTTGCCAATGCCGCTCACGCCCACGGTGTGCCTCTGATCATCGTCAACACCTTCCCCACCCCCGTCAACTGCCGGCCCTTTGAGTGGGGCGCCGACATTGTCACCCACTCCACCACCAAGTACATGGACGGCCACGCCAACGCCGTGGGCGGTGCCATCGTGGACAGCGGCAAGTTCGACTGGACCCGTTACCCCGACAAGTTCGCCGGTCTGTGCACGCCAGACGAGAGCTATCACGGGGTGACCTACACCGAGCGGTTTGGCCTGGGCGGCGCCTTCATCACCAAGGCCACGGCCCAGCTTATGCGTGACTTCGGCTCTATCCCTGCCCCTATGAATGCCTATCTGCTCAACGTGGGGCTGGAGACTCTGCCCCTGCGTATGGCCAAGCACTGTGAAAACGGCCTGGCGGTGGCGAAGTTCCTCAAAAATCACCCCAAGGTGGCTTGGGTGCGCTTCCCCGGTCTGGAGGGCGACAGCCAGTATGAGCTGGCCTGCAAGTATATGCCCAACGGCACCTGCGGCGTGGTCTCCTTTGGCGTCAAGGGCGGGCGCAAGGCGGCCGAGACCTTTATGGCAGGCCTGAAGCTGGCTTCCATCGCCACCCATGTGGCCGATGCCAAGACCTGTGTGCACCATCCCGCCTCCGCCACCCACCGCCAGATGAACGATGCAGAGCTGGCTGCCGCCGGCATTTCTCCCGATCTGGTGCGCTTCTCCGTGGGCATTGAGGACAGTGCCGACATCATTGCCGACATCGAAAACGCTCTTGCGGCGGTCTGATCACAACCAAAAACTCCCTGTCCATGCTGACAGGGAGTTTTTTGCAAAAAGGAGAATACCATGCTGATTCGAAATTCGCTTCCCGGGGATCTGCCCCGTATTATGGAGATCTACGCCTTGGCCCGGGACTTTATGGCCCGCACGGGTAATCCCAACCAGTGGGGCCCCACCAACTGGCCCCCGGAGGAGCTCATCCGCACGGACATCCGGCTGGGCAAGAGCTTTGTCTGTGAGCATGAGGGCCGTGTGGTGGGCACGTTCTTCTATGACTACGGCAAGGACGTGGAGCCAACCTACATGGATATCGAGGAAGGCGCATGGGCGGACGACAGCCCCTACGGGGTCATCCACCGTCTGGCCGGCGACGGCAGTGTGCGTGGGACGGGTGCCTTCTGCATCCGCTGGGCGCTGGAGCGGTGCGGCCACCTGCGTGTGGACACCCACGGGGACAACCGGGTGATGCAGAACCTGCTGAGTAGCCTTGGTCTTGTCCATCGGGGCACCATCTACGTGGAAGAGGACAACTACCCCAGACTGGCCTACGAGATCACAAAATAAGACAAGGCACTGTCTCCCGTATGGGGGACAGTGCCTTTTTGTCAATAGGTGTGGGTGCATACCTGGCGAATCTTGGCCTGAAGAGTTTTAAGATCTTCAAAGGTCTCGGGCTTGCGCCGGGGGTCACGGAGCAGGGCGGCGGGGTGGTAGAGAGCCATGGTGTAAACACCGTTTTTTTCAAACCACTGGCCGTGCTCCTGCGTGATCTTGAAGTCCTCCTTGATGATGCGCATGGCGGAGATGCGGCCCAGGCATACGATGATCTTGGGGCGCAGCAGAGCCACCTGATTGCGCAGATAGTCCATGCAGGCATCCTGCTCGGCGGGGAGGGGATCACGGTTTTTGGGCGGACGGCACTTGACCATGTTGGCGATGTAGATGTTTTTGCTGCGGCTCAGGTCGATGATCTCAAGCATGTCGTCCAGCAGCTTGCCGGCCCGACCCACAAAGGGCTCACCCTGCAGATCCTCATTTTCACCGGGGCCTTCCCCGATAAACAGCACCTCGGCGTCACGGGGACCGACCCCAAAAACCACGTTGGTGCGGCCCTGGCACAGACCGCATTTGCGGCAGGACAGGCACTGTGCCTCCAGTTGATCCCAATTGA
>JAZOBP010000112.1:0-13314 GCA_045596065.1 Lawsonibacter sp.
TGTTGAACAGCATGTGCAGCAGAGAGGACAAAATCACCGGAATGGTAAAGCGTATAAAGGCAGCCGGTATCGACCCCGTACAGAAATCCACCTTTCTATGGCCTGCCAGTCTCATATCTCTTCCTCCGTTTTTGCCGCTTGCTCCTGCTGGGCAAGCTCCGCAACACGCCGGGCAAATGCCTTTTTGCGCAGGGCAAAGTAGCAGATCCAATGGACCGCTCCCGTCAGGGCCCAGCTAACAGGCAGACAGGCAGACAGCACCTCCAGCGTGGGATTGAGGGGGAACACGAACACAGCCCAGCCCACACGCAGCACACAGGTGCCCAGCAAGGTCACCACCATGGGCAATACGGAATAGCCAATGCCCCGCAGCATGCCGGAATTGACCTCCATGACGCTGCTCAGCCAGTAAAAGACCAGTACGCAGCTGATGCGCAGGCTGCCCCAGGCCATGGCCTCGGCATCTTCCTTATTGAGGTAGATGCTCAGCAGTTCTTCCCGGAACAGCCAGCCCAGCAGGCCCAGCACCAGCGGGAACAGGACCCCAAACAGCAAACACCACCGGTGTACCTGTCCCACCCGCTTCATCTTTCCGGCGCCGTAGTTCTGGCTGGTGAAGGTCATGGCCGCCTGATAAAAGGCATTGCCGGTGGTGTAGACAAACCCGGCGATACTGGAAGCCGCACCGACGCCGGCCACCGCCATAGCGCCCAGAGAGTTGACCGCTGACTGCAGCGTTACATTGGACAGGGAAAACAAACTGCCCTGTACACCGGCAGGTACACCAATGCCGGCGATTTCCCTGAACACACCCCAGTCCACCTTCAGCTGACGCAAATCCAGATGCATGGGGCCGGACTCCACCTTGAGACAATAGAGCACCAGTACGGCAGATACGTATTTTGAGATGGAGGTTGCGGCCGCTACCCCGGCCACGTCCCAACGGAAGATCACCACAAAAATAAGATTGAGCACCACATTGACCACCCCGGCCAGAGTCAAAAAGTACATAGGCCGCTTGGTGTCTCCCCGAGCCCGCAGCAGGGCGCTGCCGAAGTTATACAGCAGCGATCCGGGCAGGCCGGTAAAATACACCCGAAGATAGGTGGTGGACAGACCGATCACTTCAGGGGGCGACCCCATCCAGCGCAGCGCTATAGGGGCAAGGAACTCACCCACGATCATAAGAGCGATGCCGCCGATCAGTCCAAGAGCGACAGAGGTGTGTACCACTGCATGGATGCGGGAGGTCTCCCCCTCGCCCAGTGCCCGGGCCACAATGACGTTGACGCCTACGCTCATGCCGGTAAACACACCGATGAGCAGGTTGACCATGGACCCGGTAGAGGTCACGGCGCCCTGAGCGGTGGCGTTGACGAATTTGCCCACTACCACCACATCTGCGGCATTAAACAGCAGTTGGATAATGCCGGCCAGCATCAGCGGCATGGCAAAGCGCAGAATCTTGGATGCCAATGGGCCGCTGCACATATCGATCTCATAGCGCTTGCCGCTCATTTACCCCACCCCCTGTTCGGTCAAGGTGCCCGCCTGCCGGCGGTGCACCTTTCTTCGCACGTAGAACCAGCAGGGCCAGTGCGCTGCAAAAATCATGATCCAAGAAATGGGATAATTGATGTACAGCATGGTCTGCGTGTGCCAGACACGCAGCACGGTGTTGATCCACAGGATCCGGAAGCCCACCATAAAGGTAATGGCATTGATCATGGGCGGCAGGGACATACCCATACCGCGCATGCTGCCCATCAGCACGTCGGCCATACCCAGGATAAAGTAGGGCAGGCACACCAGCAGCATACGGTTCATGCCGTACTCGACGGCAGCGGCAGAGTCGGTATAAAGGCCCAGAAGCTCCGGCCCAAACAGGCAGGCCAAACCGCCCGACAGCAGGCCGGCTGCAGCGGCAAGCCACATGCAGTGCAGTGCCGTGTGATCCACCCGTCTGAGCTTTCCGGCGCCAAGATTACGGCCGGTAAAGGACAGGCAGGCCTGATAGAAGGCATTCATGGCCGTCCACACAAAGCCCTCAATGTTGGCAGAGGCACCCGATCCGGCCATGACCACATCGCCAAAGGAGTTGACCGCCGTCTGAATGACCACATTGGACATGCTGATCAGCACGCCCTGAAGGCTGGCCGGCACACCAATCTTCACCACATTGACCAGCACAAACCGATCCAGCATCAGTCTGTGCAGATCCAGCTGCAGGGGCGCA
Organism: Lawsonibacter sp.; assembly: GCA_045596065.1. Classification (GTDB taxonomy): domain Bacteria; phylum Bacillota; class Clostridia; order Oscillospirales; family Oscillospiraceae; genus Lawsonibacter. Next base: position 2,237 of record JAZOBP010000112.1, read on the forward strand.
TTCTCCCGAATCAGGCACCGGATCACCAGACTGCAGGACAGCAGGTTTGAAATAGTGGTCGCAACAGCAACACCGGCTACGCCCCAGCCAAAACCCAAAACAAACCACAGGTTGAGCACCACATTCAGCGCACCGGCGGTCATCAAAAAACGCATGGGCCGGCGGGTGTCTCCGCTGGCTCGCAGCACCGAAGAGCCGAAGTTATACAGCACCGAGGCCGGCACACCCAAAAAATAGATACGCAGATAGAGCACCGCCTCACCCATCACGGTGTCCGGCGTCCCCATAAGGCGCAGGATCCAGGGGGAGAAGATCAGTCCGACACTGCCAATGCCAACCCCGCAGATCAGGCCCAGGGCAATGGAGGTATGGACCCCCCGAACTACCCGGTCATGGTTCTGTTCTCCCAGCGACCGGGCGATCAGGACATTGCTGCCCAGGGACAGGCCCACAAAAATGTTCAGCAGCATATTGATCAAGGACGAGGACGAGGTCACTGCCGCAAGGGCCGTGTCACCGGCACAGCGTCCCACCACGATCACATCTGCGGCATTAAAGGTCAGCTGCAGCAGCCCCGAAAGCATAACAGGCAGGGCAAAACGCAGAATATTCTTGACCAAAGAACCGGATGTCATATCCACCCGACGGCTGTCCGCACTCACGCAAATCCCCCTCTCTGCGTCATCGCACAAAGTCCGTTTTCTTGTCTGTACCTTACCACATTCCGCCGGGGATAACAATTGTATTTCCCACAAAAAAATAACTGTTTTTTGGTTGTTTTCCCCAAACAAAACACAGTGGGATCTTATACTGTAACGTACCGCCGTTTTTTCTGTCTCCTGACGCAAAGAACGCGGGGCGGATATGATCCGCCCGGCGTTCCTACGGGATTTGAGGTATCAGTAGCGCAGATAGTTGGTCAGCATCTGGGCGGCCTGGGCACGGGTGGCCGGATCGGTCACCTTGCCGTAGGGCACGTTGGCCAGCAGGCCCTTTTCCACCGCCCAGCCAAGGGCGTTGGCGGCCCAGCCGCTGTGCTCACCCAGCCCGTCGGCGCTGGCCTTGAAGGCAGGGTTGCCCGAGTAGTTCCACAGGATGACGGCGATCTGCTCAATGGTCACGGCATCGTTGGGGCCGAACTTGCCGCCGCCGTAGCCGCTCATGACGCCCCTGCGGGTGCCCCAGGTGACGGCGTTGTTGAACCACTGGTCGGCGGGCACGTCATCAAAGCCGTGGCTGCCGCCCACAGGGTTCTGGCCCTCCTTATTAAAGAGCATCTGCACCACCATGGCACGGGACAGGGTATCGTTGGGGCCGAACTTACCGCCGCCGTAGCCGGACATAATGCCGTTGGCCACAGCGTAGTGTGCGCCGCGGTAATACCAGGCGTCGGTGTCCACATCATCGAACATGCTGCCCTCCAGCTGAATGGTGTACAGCTCGGCGCCGGAGCCGGTAAAGCGCAGGCTCACCGCCTTGCCCACCAGGCCGGAGATGTCCTTGTCAAAGACCAGCACGCTGTCCACGCTGTCGCCGGAGAAGGCGGCGGTGGCGTACACCCCGCCGGTGCTGTCCAGCAGCTCCACGCTCAGGCTGCCCTTGGCATTGATGTGCACCTTGTTGCCCGCCAGGGTAAACAGCTGAGTGGTCAGAGAGCCGTTGGTCTCAAAGTTCATGGAGACAAAGCCGTTGCGGCGCCACTTGGCCGCTGCGATGCCGGGGGTCTTGGGCACGCCCACGGTACCGTGGTCGCCCGACCAGCCGGCGTAGTACCACCAGGTCTCGTCCCCGATGTTGACAGGAGCGTCAGCGGTGTAGATCTGGGCATCGTCCCAGTCGCCCTCAGCGCCCCGGACCACGCCGATCACCTGACGGCCGTCCTCATCCAGCATCCGCTGCCAGTCCTCGTCCAGATCACGGGAGAACATAAGCACGGAGTCCATCAGACCGCCAAAGCCGTCATCGTCGTCCATCATAAAGCGCCAGTTCAGAGCCACGTAGCTGTCACCCAAAGCGTACATGCCCGTGCCATAGCCGTCGATGCGCAGGTAGTCGTCCTCGCTGTCCTGCTGCACGCCCACGGTGTACATACGCACGCCCTCCGTCCAGTGGATCAGATCGGCGCTGACGGATACGCTGTGAGTGCGCTTGGTGTTCTTGGAGGGCTCGGAGATCTTGTAAGTGGAGACATACTCGTTGTTCACCGGATCATAGGCCACGGTGACCACGTCCTGACCCCGGCGGCCCTTGGCCTCCAGCGTCCAGTTGATACCATCGGGAGAGGTATAGTAGTCATAGGAGCCGGAGATCAGGTTCTGCTCATGGTTGAAGGCAATACGCTTATAACGCTTGCCGGAGTCGGGCTCATCCATGTCCTTAAAGACCGATCCGCTCTTGGACAGGTCGCCGGTGGAGTCGTAGCAGCTCACCGGAGTCGTCCAGTTAACGCCGTCCTTGGAGGTAGTATAGCGCAGATAATAGCCGCTCACCTGATACCACATCTTATAGACCTGCTCCTGCTCATCAAAGAACAGGTTGGGATACCAGCCGCCCATGATCATGGGCTGGGTCTTCTCCCCCTGATGGAAGACTCGCTTGACGTTGGAGGTTCGGTCAATGAGCCAGTCATCCATAAACAGCTGCACGTTGCTGCCGATGGAGCGCACCACGGGATACAGGGTGGCTTCATCCGCACACACAAAGCCGGTGCCGCTGCCGCCCACGCTCAGGCTGACGTATACAGAGCCGGCAGGTGCGGTGCCGGTAACGGCATATTCCTTCCAGTCGGTGCTGCTGATGTCCACACTGCGGCTGTCCAGCTTGTTGTAATTGCCGTCCCAGAACTCCACGCTCAGCTTTGCACCGGAGCCCTTGGCCATGACCGTGGCCTCATAGGCACGGCCCTTGGTGGCACCGGACACCATGGACGAGCGCACGCCGCCCTCACCCAGCCCAAACAGCTCCACCCCAAGGCCCTTAACGCCTTCGGTGGCCTGCCCGTCCTGATTTGCCACATAGGCAGCGGCCTTTCCAAAGCTGTGCCAGCTGTAGGGGAAGGTACCGTAATTGGTGTTATTCACGTTTTCCATGGAGTAGTTGGCGGCGGTATTGCTGTGGGTAATGACCCGGACGTTGTCAAAGCTGGCCGAGCCGGTAAGGGTGACCACAGCATAGGCGTGCTCCACCGTGCTGGCCCCCACCGCCTCGGGCACGGGATCGTAGGTGAGCGAAATTGTATTCCAGTCCCCGCCGGCAGACTTGACGCTCCGGCTGCTCATCAAGCTGCCCACAGAGCCGCCGGAATACAGCGACACGGCCAGCTGACCCTGAGCGCCCTTGACGTCGGCCACAAAGGTGTACTTTTTACCGTCGATGATGGGGATGATGGTGCTCTTTGCGCTGCCGGAGGCCTGCACGGTGACCCCGGCCCCATCCTTGCCGCCGTTGGCGGACACAGAGGCACCGGAAAGATCCCATGGCGTGCCCACGCCCAGCACGGACAGGTCAAAGCCGCCGTCGGTGACATTGGTGCCGGTGACCGAACGGGTAAGGGTCACCTCATCGGCGGTCATAGCCCCGGCGAGCACCGCCTGCACGCCGGCGGTATTGGCAGGGGCGTAGGCAAAGAAGGTGGTGGTACCGTTGGACAGGGTCTTATCGTACTGGGCAAGGGTCTTGCCCGTGCTGTCGGTAAAGCGCAGACCGGCCTTGCCGCCGTCGGCCTTCACCGTCAGGTAGTAGGTTACTCCCCGGTCGGCCCCGGCCCTGCGGCTGACCGCAGTCTGACCGGCAGAGAGCGTCAGCCTGCCGCCGGACACGGTGCCGGAGGTCTCCCAGCCCGCCTTGCCCAGCTCAAAGCTGCCGTTGGCCACCATGGGATACTCCAGCAGGCGCACGTCGTCAAACCAGCTGCTGCCCACCTTGGTGCCGCCGCTGAGCTCCACAACAGCCTGTACCGCACCGGCAGGAGCCACGGCATTGACGCAGAGGTTTTTCCAAACGTCGCTGCCGCCCTGGGCAGAGGCGTAGGTCTTGGTATAAGTGGCAAGGACAGAGCCCTCATTGTCCCAGAAGCTCAGGGTGATGCCGGGGGCAACGGTGCTGCCCTCGCCGTAGACCATGGCCTGCAGGCTGTAGGGGAAGCCCTCCCGGGCGGTGAATACCAGTTCATTGCGCACGCCGGACTCCTTGCCGTCGGCGACAATGCGCATGGCCTGCCTGCCGGTGTGGGCAAAGGAATCTATTGTGGCGTAGTTGGTGAGGATCTCCTTGGGGCCGTCCTTCCACTTGAGCAGCTTGTTCCAGCCAGTGATATTGTCGGTGTCCTGCCTGGGGGCGGATGCCTCAAAGTCCACATTTTTGGTCAACACCGCACGGGCCTCGTCGGCGCTGACGGCAGACACCAGCAGATGCCAGTCCCCGGTATAGCTCTCGCCGTTCTTGGACAGGGTGGCACGCAGGGTGACGGCCCCATCGGGCTGGCCGTAGGCAGGGCGGGTAACCTTGCCCGCAGTGGTAAGGACGGTGCTGGCCTTGCCGGTGGCACTGTCCAGCACCTGCCACTTCACGGCAATACCGCCGGTCAGAGTGGTGGGCAGCTGGCCGATGTTGCCGGTGACGCGGTTGGCCTTCTGACCGTTGAGGTAGTCGGTGATATCGACGCCGTTGGCGGCGGTCACCAGCTCATTCAGGGTCTTGGTGTAGGCCTTGAGCACGGTCTTGACCTCTACGGTGGTGCTGGCGCTGCCCTTGGTAAGGGTCAGGGTCAGGGTAACGGTCTCATTGTTCTCGCCGAACTGGGGCAGGCTGTCCACAATGGCGTTGGCACCGGACAAACGAATGCGGCTGTTGGTGTCGCCGGTCACCTTGCTCCACTTAAGGCTGACGGAGGGGTCAGACAGGGTGGGCAGAGGGATGATGCCGGTCACGGTAATGGTCTGGCTGGGCTTGACCTCACCGGCCAGACGAGTGACCAGTTCCTTATTGTCCCCGGTGACAGAGGCGTTGATCTCGGCTACGGCGGCAGCCAATTCTTCCCCGGTCAGGGCGCTGCCCTTGGCGCTGCGCTCGGCTGCCAGACGGGTGAGATACTCCTGCTGATTGGCGGTGGCAAGACCGGTGATGCTGAGTGCGCCGCTGCCCAGCCGTTCGTACAGGGTGGCAGCGTCGCCGCCGGAGGTAAGGATGGTGTCGATCTCGTTGAGGATGCCGGCCGGGGTGATCTCCCACAGCAGCGCATCGTCAAAGTACATATCGCAGATGGTGGCCTGATAGCTGTAGGGCATGACGTTAGCAAGCGCGGTGGTGGCCTTGCCCCGGATGCTCACCTGCGTCCAGCTGTTGGCGTTGATGGCTGTGGTGGGGGCATTGTATGCCGTTTTGCGGGTGGCGGCATTGCTGTTGAACTCCAGATAGACCGCAGCCCCGGCACGGTCGGCAGTGGCGGCGCTGGCCGTACCCTTGGCCCAGACGGTGGCAATATAATCGTAGCCCTCCTTGGTCTGGACTCCATCACGCAGGCTGCGCATACCGATACTGGACAGCTCACCCTCGTCCACGATACGCACGCTGCCCTTGCCGGTACGGGCATTGCCCACAGTCGGTGCAGCATAGGCAGAAGCGGTGGCCGCTCCGCTGGGCTGCCAACCCACGGGAGCATCATAGTCCACGGCCTCAAAGCTGGGGTTTGGCAGATCCATCAGCACATGGTAGGTGGGGTCATAAACAATGACAGTAAAGTCCATTTCGGTGCTGGCAGCACCACGGGTCAGCTTCAGGGTGACCACGGCCTCGGCGTAGTCCCAGCCCTTGGGTACGCTGACCACAGACAGGCGGCCGCCGGACAGAGCCACCCGGCTGCCCGGGTTGGACTTAACGGCAGACCACACAGCGGTGACGCCCTCCACGCCCACCTTGGGCAGGGCGATCTCGCCGGCGGCGGTCATGGGGATGAGGCAGTCTGCACGCAGGCCGTCAGCGGCCTCATTTACCGCCTGCTGGTCGTAAGCACCGGCGTTGACCAGCTTAATGGTATAGGGGATGTCCTGATTCTTGCCCCCGGCGGTCAGGCGCAGGGTGGCAGAATAGCTCTCCTCGCCGGCGGCGGGAATAAGCTTGGCCTGGGCCGTACCGCCGGAGAGCGCAATGTTCTTGTTGGAGGGGGTGATGGCCGTCCACTGGGCACGGGTGCCCTGAGGCAGCTGCGCCACATTGGGTGAGATAATGCCCGTCTGACCTACCAGCAGCACACCGCCGGTGATCCGGCCGGCGATCTTCTCCATATTGGTCTGATCCACACAGGCCTGTATCTGAGACCGATCAAGGGCGCTGCCCTTAGCCGTCCGTGCCTGCCGGATGCAGTTGAGATAGTCGTTGACCATCTCCACGTCCACCTCGGTCAGGCCCAGCGTCTTGCAGGTCAGGCCGGCGACCAGACCGGCCGCATCTTTCCCCATGGCCTTTTCGTCCACGTAGCGCACAGCCAGCTCCGGGGTGAGCACCTGCACCGTCACATCGTCAAAGTAGGCAAGGCCCACGTTGACGGCGTTGCTGATGAGGTAGATACGCAGGGGCTGCCTGTCCTCGGTGGTGGCATGAATGGCAGACAGACTGCTCCACTCCTGGGTGGAGTTGTAGGTCGACACATCCACATACGAGGCAGGGGTGTGCAGTCTCAGGGCAAAGGGGCCGCCCTCCTCGATCTTGAACCACGTGGTGGCAATATACTCCGTACCGGCAGGAGCGGTGTTGATGATGTTGCCGGCCGGTGTGGTAAAGGTGACGCCGGTGCGGGCGTTTTCGTCCTGAATCATCAGACCCTTGCTGCCGGTGCGCTTGTGGGCTGTAGTGACGGTGGGCTGGTTCTCGCTGTTGCCCACAGAGTTCCACACACCGCTTACCAGCGGCCCCTCGGCATAGGACTCAAAGCTGTCGTCAAAGCCGTTGTTGTCCCCGGTGTTGCCCCGGCTGATGCAGTCCTGCACCTCGTCACGGGTCAGCACACGACCCTTCTCCTGACGGGCCTTGTTCATCAGACGGGCGTAGACCGGTACCAGACCTTCGTCCACATCTGCCAGAGACAGGGCGTTGGACAGCAGCCCCGCCACAAGACCGGGGTTGCCGGGAATGGCGATCTTCTCGTCAATGTACTCCAGTGCCAGACCCTCGTCCAGCACCTTGACCGAGATGTTGTCATAGTACACCTTGGACAGGGTTGCTGTGTTGGAGATCATATAGGCAAAGACCGTCTCATTCTTGTTGCCCGTGGTGTGGATGGCAGACAACCGATCCCACCGGCCCACCGAGTAGGTGCTGGCATCCGCATGGCCGGAGGAGGTATACAGGCGGATGTAGGGCACCCCGCTGCCGGAGGTGCTCTCCACATAGTAATCCACGGTCATGATCAGCTCCGTACCCTTGGGCTGCACGCTGTTTTCGATGCGGGTACGGGCCTGAGAGGACTTGTTGTTCTCCGTATCTTCCAGCAGCAAGCTCTGCCTGCCGCCGGCGGCACGGGCCGTACTCAGCGTGGGCTTGGTGGCGGTGGTGTTACCCGTCTGAGTCCAGACAGCCTCCAGCTCACCCTGAGAGGTGTAGCCCTCAAAGTCAAATTCTGCCGTACCGTCACCCGCCGCAAGGGCAGCGGGCAGACAGGGCAGCAGCATGGCAGCGCAGCACAGCAGTGCCAGCGCCCGTCGGAGCGTCTGCGGAAGTTTCATGGCGATGTCTCCTTTTCAATAATCCGGTGTCCTGTTCCGATTGTCCCTTCCCATCCGGTGTGTGCCCGTCTCCGGGCCGGACTCCCCGCACATCGGCGGATAATCTTCATTTTTATTATATCTTCTGCCCCACGTCCCGTCCATCCCCAGTTCGGACGTTCTGCCCTCAATATGTCAGAACTGCATAAGTGCACAGAATTTCCGTCCCCCACAGATAAACACATTTGTACCGCATCCCATTGCACCCATCGATCAAAAAACCGGAGACGCCGCAAAGCAGCGTCTCCGGTTTTCTCATTCATCGTCCATCTCAATGAACTTCTCCAGATCGATCATGCCCTTGGACAGCATCATGAATCTGTCATTGTATTTGTCCACCGTGTGCATACTGACCAGAAGCATATAGTTGTAGACCTCTGCCCCCAGAATGCTCTCCCGGTAGCTCTGCACCATTCTGAACCGGATCTCGCCGTCCGAGATGTCGTAGTCAAAGGTACCGTTGACCAGACCGTAGTTCGCTACAGCCACCGCCACCGCACCGTCCACACGCTTGTCCTCACTCATCCCAAAAGGCATGGGAGAGAACAGCGAGATCACCTGTGCCTCGGGTCTCACCATCAGGATAACATCCATGGGAATATCGTGACCTCTGATAGCCAGAGACACGGTCAGATCATCGTCAAAGCGCTTGAATTTCCATTCCTTCTCCGTCAGCGCAGCACACATTCCCTCGTAGACAGTCCGGGCGAGCCGCATATCCTTTTCGTCTGCCATTGTCATTTCCTCCATTCATTCAGTTTCGAACGAATTTAAATGTACCACAGCGTCAGCAAAAACGCAAGCTTTCATTCGTCAGCGCCGCCCTCACGCCCGCTCCAGCAGCACCACGCTCTCCACGTGCTGTGTACGGGGGAACAGGTCCACCGCCTCTGCCTTCTGCACGGCGTAGCCCCTCTCCCCCAGCAGCTTCACGTCCCGGGCCAACGTGGCCGGGTCGCAGGACACATAGACAATGCGCTTGGGACCCATGTCAGCCAGAAGGTCCGTCACCCCGGGGGCAAGGCCCTTGCGGGGCGGGTCCACGCAGATCACATCCGGGCGCACCCCGTCGGCGGCCAGCTTATAGGCGATCTGGCCGGCGTCTCCGCAGTAAAATTCTGCATTGGTCACTCCGTTGCGTGCGGCATTCTCTTTGGCATCCTCAATGGCCTCCGGCACGATCTCCGCACCGATGACCCGGCCCGCCTTCTGCGCCATGGCAAGGCTGATGGTGCCGATGCCGCAGTAGAGATCCAGCACCGTCTCCTTGCCCGTCAGCCCGGCAAAGTCCACCGCACGGCCGTAGAGCACCTCGGTCTGATCCCGGTTGATCTGGAAGAAGGAGGGCACCGACAGGCGGAAGGTCATGCCGCACAGCTGCTCGGCCAGCCAGTCCTGCCCCCAGAGTGTGCGGTAGTCCCGGCCGAGAATGACGTTGGTTTTTTCGGTGTTGGTGTTGACCACCACGCCCACAAGACCCGGGCAGCAGTCCTGCAGGGCAGACACAAGGCCGTATTCGTCCGGCAGCTTTTTGCCGTTGACCACAAGGCACACCAGCGCCTGTCCGGCCCGGTTGGTGCGCACGTACACGTGGCGCACAAGGCCCTTGCCCGTCGCCTCGTCGTAGGCCGGGATGCCCTTGCGCTCCATCCACCCCTTTACCGCACGGCCAAGGCGGTTGGCGCTCTCGGGCTGAAGCAGGCAGTCGGCCACATCGATGACATCGTGGCTCCGGGCCCGGAACAGGCCCACATGGACGCCATGTCTGCCCTTAGCCACCGGGAACTGCACCTTGTTGCGGTAGCGGCAGGTCTCCTTCGCCCCGTGGATGGTGTCCACGCTCACGTCCAGACCGCCGATGCGCTGCAGGGCGTCGGTCACACGCTGACGCTTGGCGTTAAGTTCCTCACTGTAGTCCATATGACGGAACTGACAGCCGCCGCAGGGCCCGGAATGGGGGCAGTCGGAGGGAACACGGCAGGGTGCGCTCAGCACCGGCTTTACCCCACGGCCCCACGCCACATTTTTATTCACCTTGAGCAGCTGCACCTGCCAGCGCTCCCCCCGGATGGTGTTGGGCACAAAAACCACACGTCCGTCCAGCCGGGCCACACCCATGCCCTCGGCGGTGTAGCCGGTAATATCCAGTTCGTAAACGCTGTTCTTTTTCGGTTCGGTCATGGTACACACTCGCTTTATCCTTTATTCCCTTTCATTAAAGCAGAAAGACGCCCGGATGGCAAGCATCCGGGCTGTTTTTTATGCTTTGGTCATGGTATAGACCTCTGCCTCCCAGGGCAGCCAGCTTTCCCGCTCCAAACCGGGGGCAATGTCCTCCCGGTTGGCGAGGATGCGCTGCCACTGACGGCACTTGACCTGCTCAGGCCACTGCACATCTGCCGGCTCATCGGACAGATTGGCGACGACCAGCAGAGTCTGTGCTTCACAGGTACGCAGGTACATGACCACGTTGGGATGATCGGCCAGCAAAAACTCCAGATCGCCGTCCAGGACAGCGGGCTGCTCCCGGCGCATTTGGATAAGCTTTTGATAGTAGGCAAAGATGCTCTCCGGACTTTTGCGATCGGCCTCCAGATTGATCTGGGTATACCGGGGATTGACCTTGAGCCATGGCTTGCCGGTGGTAAAGCCGGCGTTTTCCGTGGCGTCCCACTGGTAGGGGGTGCGGGCGTTGTCCCGGCTGCGGGGAGCCAGCTGCTCCAAAGCCTTGGCGGGCTCCACACCGTTTTCTGTCATAGACCAATAGTCGCCCACGGTGTAGCGGCAATTATAGTCCTCAATGCGGTCGTAGCGCACATTGACCATGCCCATTTCTTCCCCCTGATAGATAAAGGGAGTGCCGGGGGTGGTATGGATGAGGGTTGCCAGCGCCTTGGCCGAGGGGACACGATACTCCCCGTCGCTGCCGTAGCTGGATACCTGACGGGCAGAATCGTGGTTGGACAGGTACTGCACCGCCCAGCCGCCCCGGGCCGCCACCTGCGCCCAGTCGGCCTGCACCCGTCGGAAATGCTCCGGAGGCATGCCGGTATAGCTGCGGTGGCCAAGCTGGAAGTGGTAGACCATATCCAGCTCCTGACGGTCCGGATGGACGTAGTCCAGAGCATTTTCGTGGGTAACTCCGGCCCCCTCTCCCACCGTCATGGTGCCGGTAGGGCCAAAGACCTCGGTATACAGCTCGTGAATGATGTCGTGGATGCCCTCCACATTGGTGCACATGGCCGTGTCCACCACAAAGCCGTTGCGGTCCAGCAGCACGTCGGGCTGCTTTTTGGTGTCGGGGAAGCCGGGAGTCTTTTT
>JAZOBP010000113.1:0-17547 GCA_045596065.1 Lawsonibacter sp.
CGTTTTTGCGTTTAAAGCATCTGACAAAACTCAATGGTCTCGGCGTTGGGGCCCACGATGTTGAAAAAGCGCACTCCCTTTTCAAAGTAGGGCAGACCGTCGATCTCCGCCTCCAGAGGGGTATAACCGGCCTGCTTCACAGCCTCCCAGGCCGCCTCAATGTCGTCCACATCCAGACTGATGTGGTCAATGGCTCCGCTCCTGCCCACAGCGCAGGGTTCGCCAATGGCCTGAAATGCCTCGATCACGATGTTCTTCAGCTGAAGGAACACCACATAGTCCGTGGGCAGGGTGGTCTCGAAGGTGACCTCAAAGCCCAGGCTCTTGTAGAACTCCACCGTCTTTTTCAGGTCGTTGGTGGGAAGACCGATGTGCTGAATACCGGTGACACGTGCGGCAATTGCGTTCATATAAAGCACTCCTTTTGTTTTTTCTCATTATACCGCCCGCACACCATTTTGACAAGTAGCGGCCCCTGCACTTTGGATGCAAAAACTATTTTTCCCGACGGGTCAATAATTCTTGACATCCGTACATTCTACCTTTAAAATAGTATGCGGACAATTATGAAAAACTCGGGGCGTTTTTCACTTGTCGCAGGCATGCGTTCCTGCGGCTGATTTTATTTTATTATTATTGTCTATACCTACAAGGAGGTGTTTGTAACTTTATGATCCCCTACATCATCGGTGCGGTCATCGGCATCGTCGTCGGCTGTCTGATCGGTTCGGTCATCGGCTGGAATCGCCGCAAGCGTTCCGCCGAGCACGAGATCGGCTCCGCCGAGGAAGAGGCTACCCGCATCGTCAACGAGGCTTACAAGAGCGCCGAGGGCAAAAAGCGCGAGGCTCTGTTGGAGGCCAAAGAAGAGATCCACCGTGCCCGTACCGAGTACGAGCGTGAGGAGAAGGAGCGCCGTTCCGACCTGCAGAAGCAGGAGCGCCGTCTCCAGCAGAAGGAAGAATCTCTCGACCGCAAGACCGACAACATCGAAAAGAAAGAAGAACAGCTCACCGAAAAGCTGGCCAAGCTGGAAGCCGCCCAGTCCGAGGTAGAGCAGATCAAGCGCGGCCAGCTGGAAATGCTGGAGCGCATCTCCGGCTACACCGCCGAGGAAGCCAAGAGCTACCTGATCTCTGAGCTGGAGACCGAAGTGACCCACGAGTCTGCCATGAAGATCAAGGAGATCGAGGCCCGCTTCAAGGAAGAGGCGGACACCAAGGCCCGTGAGATCCTCTCTCTGGCCATCCAGCGCTGCGCCGCCGATCACGTGGCGGAAGCCACCGTCTCCGTTGTGCCTCTGCCCAACGACGAGATGAAGGGCCGCATCATCGGCCGTGAGGGCCGCAACATCCGCACTTTGGAGACCATGACCGGCGTGGACCTCATCATCGACGACACGCCCGAGGCCATCACCGTGTCCTGCTTCGACCCCGTCCGCCGTGAGATCGCCCGTCTGGCTCTGGAAAAGCTCATTCTGGACGGCCGCATCCACCCCGCCCGTATCGAGGAGATGGTGGAGAAGGCCAAGCGTGAGGTGGATGCCACCATCAAGTCCGAGGGTGAGCGCGCCATCTTTGAGACCAATGTCCACGGCCTGCATCCTGAGCTTGTCAAGCTGCTGGGCCGTCAGCGTTACCGTACCAGCTACGGTCAGAACGTCCTCAACCACTCCATTGAGGTCTCTCATGTGGCCGGCCTTCTGGCCGCCGAGATCGGTGCCAACGTGGCCGAGGCCAAGCGTGCCGGTCTGCTGCACGATCTGGGCAAGTCCATTGACCACGAGGTGGAGGGCTCCCATGTCCAGATCGGTGTAGAACTGGCCCGCAAGTACCGGGAGAGCGAGCAGATCGTCCATGCCATTCAGGCCCACCACAACGATGTGGAGCCCAAGACCATCGTGGCTTGTCTGGTACAGGCTGCCGATGCTATCTCCGCCGCCCGCCCCGGGGCCCGCAGAGAAAATCTGGAGAACTACATCAAGCGTCTGGAGCAGCTGGAGGAGATCACCTCCTCCTTCAACGGTGTGGAAAAGTCCTACGCCATTCAGGCCGGCCGCGAGGTGCGCATCATGATCAAGCCCGAGGTCATCAGCGAAGACCAGATGGTTCTGCTGGCCCGGGACATTGCCAAGAAGATCGAAGAAGAGATGGAGTACCCCGGCCAGATCAAGGTCAACCTCATCCGGGAGACCAAGGCTGTGGAATACGCCAAGTAATGCCCCCTTTTACCGCCCTGCAGACACTCTGCAGGGCGGTTTTTCTGTCCCTGCATTGTTTTTTTGTCCCGTATGCCGTATAATGAACATACACTTCTCAAGGGGGTATGACCCGTGCTGTTCAATCTGTTGGCCGTGGGCGACGTAGTAGGCAACGCCGGCCTTGACTGTCTGACACGCAATCTGCGTAAGCTCAAGCGGGAGCATGAGGTTCATTTTACCGTGGTCAACGGTGAAAATTCATCAATGGTGGGCATTACGCCCCAGCAGGCTCAGGACATTTACGACGCCGGTGCCGATGTTATCACTCTGGGCAACCACACATGGAACAAAATGCAGATCACCCAGATCATGGACAGCGATCCCTATATCCTGCGTCCGGCCAACTACGCCAAAAACCTCCCCGGCCGTGGCTTCGGTATCTACGAGGGCCCCCGTGGTCTGCGCATCGGGGTCATGAGCCTCATGGGCCGGCTGCATCTCAACTCCAATCTTGAAAACCCCTTTACCACCGCAGATATGCTGCTGAGCCGGTGCGATGCCGACCTTGTCTTCTGCGACTTCCACGCCGAGATCACCAGCGAGAAGGGTGCTATGGCATGGTATCTGGACGGGCGGGTGCAGGCCCTGTGGGGCACCCACACCCACGTACCCACCGCAGACACCCAGATCCTGCCCAAGGGCACGGGTTTTGTCTCCGATCTGGGCATGACCGGCCCGGCTCAGTCCGTGCTGGGCATCCGCCCTCAGGACTCCATAAACCTGTTTCTGGGCGGCCTGCCCCGTCGCTTTGAGCAGGCTGAGGGCCCCTGCAGGCTGGACGCCTGCCTGTTCACCGTTGACACGCAAACCAAACGCTGTACCGCCGTGCGGCGAGTTGACCTATTCTGACCGAGAGGAGGCTGACCATGCTCAAAATCATTCACGCCGCCGACCTGCATCTGGACAGTCCCTTTTCCGGCCTGTCCCCCGACCGGGCCGCTCTGCGCCGGGAGGAGCAGCGCACTCTTTTGGGCCGTCTTGGTGAGCTGGCCACAGAGGAGCAGGCCGATCTGGTGCTGTTGGCCGGCGACCTGCTGGATACGGGCCGCCTGTATCAGCAGACCGCTCAGGCTCTGGCCGACGCCTTAGGCCGTATTCCGTCCCGTGTGTTTATCGCCCCGGGCAACCACGACCCCTACACCGCCGCCTCCCCCTATGCCCAGCCCATCTGGCCGGACAATGTACATATCTTCACCTCCCCCATCCCACAGGCGGTGGCCATTCCCGAGCTGGGGTGCACGGTTTACGGGGCAGCCTTTACTCAGGAGCAGAACGACCACCCTCCCCTTGAATCCTTCCGGGCTGAGGGCAGCGGGCTGAAGGTCATGGTGCTCCACGGCAACGCCGCCGGCGCAAACTACGCCCCCATCACCCCTGCCCATATCGCCCAATCCGGCCTTGTCTATCTTGCGCTCGGACATATTCACATGGGCAGCGGGCTGCAGCGCTCGGGCAGTACCTTCTGGGCCTATCCCGGCTGCCCGGAGGGCCGTGGCTTCGACGAAACGGGAGACAAAGGCGTACTGTTGGTCGAGCTGGATGACAGGCAGGCCACCGCCCGCTTTGTCCCCTTGGCCGGACGGCGTTATCAGATCCTCGATGTGGATCTTACCGACAGCCCCGATCCGGCCGCCACTGTATCACAAGCCCTGTCCGGAGATACCTCCCATGACATCTACCGTATTCGGCTCACCGGCCGATATGCCCTTGACAGCACCCAGCTGCGTCAGCTGGAACAGACTCTTGCCCCCCGTTTCTGGGCCATGGAGGTGCAGGATCGCACCCGGATGCCTCAGGACCTCTGGGCCCGGATGCAGGAGGACTCCCTCACCGGCCTGTTTTTGCAGACCATGGCACAGCAGTGCCAACAGGAGCCGGACAACGAAGTTCTGGAGCTGGCCGTCCGTTTCGGTCTTGCCGCTTTGGAAAACGGGGAGGATGTTGCCCCATGATCATTAAAAAAATGACCGCTACCTTTGGCGGCCTTGACCACGCCACTCTGGAGTTTGCAGACGGCCTCAACGTGATCCACGCCCCCAACGAGGCAGGCAAGTCCACATGGTGCGGCTTTCTGCGCGCCATGCTCTACGGCATCTCTACCCGGGATCGGGACAAAAAGGGCTTTCTGGCAGAGAAAAACCGCTATCAGCCCTGGTCGGGTGCGCCCATGGAGGGCGAGGTCCAGCTGGTCTGGCAGGGCCGGGAGATCACCCTGCGCCGGTTTGCCAAGGGCAGCACACCCTTCGGGGGCTTTTCTGCCGTTTACACCGGCACGCAGGAGCCTGTCCCCCAGCTCACCGCCCAGAACTGCGGCGAGGTGCTGCTTGGGGTCAGCCGTGAGGTATGGGAACGCTCTGCCTTTATCGGCAGCGCTCCCACTCTGGCCATCGACGGCACAAACGAGCTGGAACGCCGCATCAGCGCTCTGCTCTCCTCCGGGCAGGAGGACGTGTCCTTTTCTCAGACCCAGTCCAGGCTGAAGGAGTGGCTGCGCTACCGCCAGCACAACCGCACCGGCCTGATCCCCCGCATGGAGGCGGAGCTGGCACAGACCGAGGATACCCTGTCCGCCATGGACAGGGCCCATCAGCGTCTGACCCATGCCCAGCAGGAACACCGAACCCTGTCCCAGCGCCACGAGGAGCTCACCCAACAAGCTGCCATCCACAAGCGCCTTGCCCAGCGGCAGCTGAACACCCGCTATGCTCAGGCCTGTGCCGAGGACGACGACGCTCAGCGCCAACTAACCGCCCTGCTTCGCCGTCAGGAGGAGATGGGCTCGCTGCCCCAGCGTCCCGTGCTCCTGCAGGCGCAGGATGACCTACGCTACCTCACCATCATGGATGAGGAACTTGTGCGTCTTGACGCACAGTTGGCCGAGGCCCGCCGCACATCGTCGGCTGCCGCACCCCCGGACACCAACACCCCCTTTGCCAATATGACACCGGAGCAGGCCCTGACGCACGCCCGTCAGGAACAGGCCAAGGCTCAGGCCCTCGCCCGCCGTATTGGCAGCGCACGCATGGCGTCTGTCTGGGGCAGTCTGGGCACTTTGGCTGCCGGCGGCGCATTTGCCGGGGTCGGCTGCCTGCTTTCTCACGCCCTGTTCCCGTGGCTTTGGCTGGGTTTGGCTTTGTCTGCGCTGCTTGGCACAACCTGCCTGACGCTGTACAGCCGGCGCCGCCGTACACTTGCAAATGAGCTTCAGTCCCTGCTGGCCCACTACGGCGCTGCCCTGCCGGAACAGATCCCGGAAAAGGCCGAGGCATACTGCCGCACGCAGGAGCAGCAGGATCAGCACAGACGCACCGTGCTGCGTCTGGAGCAGGAGCTTGTTCAGCGTCAGGACCGCCGTGAGAAAAAGTGGCAGGAGCTGCTGCGTCTGATACACACCTTTGCACCTCAGGCTGTGGATATCCCCGCCTGTCGTCTGGCCCTGACTCAGGCGCTGGATCTGGAGGCTTCCCTCGACCAGTGCCGCAGCCGTGCCCAACTCACCGCCCGTCACCGGGAGGATCTGCGCGCTCAGGGCGGTCAGGAGATCAACACACTGGAGGAGCTGGCCGTCCCTGCACTCTCCCCCGAACAGGTCAACGACGCTTTGGCCCGGGTCTGCGTCGGTCTTTCCGCCGCCGAGTCCCAGCAGGCTATGGCCCAGGGCGAGCTGTTGGCACTGGGTGACCGTGCCGGGCTGGAGGCCAGACGTACCCAACTGCTCGACCGGCTGCAGCGGCGCCGGGAGGAGTACCACGCTCTGGAGCTTGCTCTCGCCGCTTTGGAGCAGGCCAACGCCCGTATGCAGGAACGTTTTGCCCCGGAGCTTAACCGGCTGGCCGGAGAGATTTTTGAACAGCTCACAGCCGGCCGCTACTGCGCCATCTCTCTCGACCGCAGCTTTGAGGCCAGCGCCCAGAGCCGGGACAGCGTCCTGCCCCGCTCCTGGCTTGCCCTGTCCCGTGGCACGGCCGACCAGCTGTATCTGGCCGTTCGGCTGGCTGTCTGCCGGCTGTGCCTGCCCGAAGAGGACCCCTGCCCGCTGGTGCTGGATGACGCTCTGCTCACCTTTGATGACGACCGCATGGAACGTGCGGTGCGCTTTTTGGCTCAGTCCGGCCGTCAGGTACTCCTCTTTTCCTGCCAGCAGCGGGAGCATCTGCTGGGTGTGGGCAAATCCCAGGCCTTGCATTCCTGATGTAAAGTGGGTATAATAAGCCTGCACTATTTTTTGGGAGGTGTCCCATGGAGGATCAGTTCCCCGCCGTCTCTTCCCCTGCACCCAAGGCAGAAGAGGGCGGTCTTTGCAACAACCTGTTCTACTGGCTGCAGACACTGGTGTACGCCGTGGTTGCCATCGTGCTTGTGTTCACGTTTCTGGGCCGCATCACCCGGGTAGAGGGCGACTCCATGCTCAGCACCCTGCACCAGGGCGACCTGCTGCTGCTCCAGTCTGTGGGCTATACCCCAGAAACCGGGGATGTGGTGGTGCTGAACAAGACCGCCGATGAGACAGTAGCCCTGTTGGGCGGAGACGCTATTGTCAAACGTGTCATTGCCACCGGCGGCCAAACTGTATACATCGACTACAACAATGCCGTGGTCTATGTGGATGGCGTGGCCCTGGACGAGCCCTACGTCAACGATGATTTTCTCTACGAACACTCCGGCCCCTACTCCGGCCAGATTCCCTTTGTGGTGCCTGAGGGTGAGATCTTTGTCATGGGCGACAACCGCAACCATTCCACCGACAGCCGACACCCCATGCTGGGCACGGTGGACGAGGGTTACGTACTGGGCCGAGCGGTTTGCATCTTATTTCCCTTCTCTGACTTCTCCCCGCTGTAACACACAAAAATCCCGCAGTTGAGACCAACTGCGGGATTTTATTATTCTTTGCCAGAAAGCACATCCGGGTCCAGCAGTATCCGAAGCCGCTCCACCTGCTCCCGGGTCAAAGCCGCCTGACCATTCTCATAACGCACATAGGCCTGAGACAGATTGATGCCGTAGTTCGTCCCAAATTCAGTATCCACCCGGTATTCGGGCAAGCACCGGCACACAGGCTGGTCATAATCCAGCCAGCGCAGCAGATCGGTCAGCTCCACCGAAGGCCCAAACATAAAGCTTGCCGACCACTTCTCCTGCCCGGCATAGGGATAAGTGACCGTTGTCTGCGTGTTGCCGCAATAGCCCATCGTCTCATGGGGAACGGTATTCGACCCGGACACCGTTGCATGCTCCTCCCCACAGCTGGGCAGCACGACGTCCCAGGAGCGTTCCGGCACCTCCTGCCCACAGCCTGCCGTCATCACCAGCACCGCTGCTGCCGCCGCTAACACAATGGTCCGTTTTTTCATCGTACACCGCTCCTTTGCTCCCTATACCCATTCAGACGCAAATGCAGCGCTTGCGTTGCAAAAATATTTACAAAATTTTAGAACATTCGTTTGACTTTTTCCCTGTCACATGCTATACTAAATCAAACATCTGTTTGTATTTTGGAGAAAGGGGTCTCTGAAATGAAAAAACTCACCGCCAAACAACAGCAGATCTACGATTATATTCTCGCCTTCCATGCCGAGCACGGATATCCTCCCTCGGTGCGAGAGATTGGCGAGGCCATCGGCCTGAGCTCTCCCTCCACCGTTCATTTTCACCTCAAGGGCTTGGAGGAAGCCGGCGTCATTGTCAAGGCCGCCGGCAAGACCCGTGCCATTTCCACCCCCGGCCGCGCCGTGGCGGAGGAGGCAGATCCCCACGCCAATCAGGTGCCCATCGTGGGCAATGTAGCCGCCGGCTCCCCCATTTTGGCGCAGGAATGCATTGAGGACTACCTCACCTTTGATACCAACGGTCTGGAGGGGGAGCACTTTGCTCTGCGCGTCCGGGGTGAGTCCATGCTCTACGCCGGCATCCTGCCGGACGATCTGGTCATTGTACACCGCCAGCAGGACGCCCGCAGCAACGAGATCGTGGTTGCCCTCATCGAGGACGAGGCCACAGTCAAGACGCTGCAGCGCAAGGACGGCCACACCTGGCTCATGCCGGAAAATCCGGACTACTCCCCCATTGACGGCGATCATGCCCAGATCCTTGGCAAGGTGATCGCCGTGGTACGCCGCTATTGATGGACTTTTACCAATTTGCCACGCCGGTGGGGGATATGGCGGTCGCCAGCGAAGACGGCTGTGCGCTGTCCCGGCTGTGGCTGCCCGGCATGCCCCTGCCCCGTCTGATGCCCCGTCCCACGCCGCTGCTGCTGCAGGCAGAGCGGCAGGTGTTGGAATACCTTGACAGCAAACGCCGCACCTTTGACCTCCCCCTTTGCCCACAGGGCACCCCTTTTCAGCTGCGGGTATGGGCCGAACTGTGCCGCATCCCATGGGGCCAGACCCGTTCCTACGGCCAGATCGCCCGGGCGGTTTGCTGCCCCAAAGGCTTTCGAGCGGTGGGGCAGGCCAATCACGCCAACCCCATTCCCATCCTTATTCCCTGTCACCGGGTCATAGCGGCAGACGGATCGCCGGGTGGCTATGCCGGAAACACGCAGCTAAAAACCGTGCTTTTAGGGTTGGAGGGCATCTCATTTTAAGCAAAAGCGGTCTGTGACAGAAAGGTCACAGACCGCTTTTTGCTTTAAAGAATTTCCTTATACATGGCCGAAGCTTCCGCTTTGCCTACATTGTCGGCTACCACAAGCACCTCTACCTTTACGACCCGCTCGCCCATGCGAAGTTCCAGCACATCGCCCTGCTTCACATCGTAGCTCGCCTTGACCGCCCGTCCGTTGGCTGTAACACGGGCGTTGTCACAGGCCTCGTTTGCCACGGTGCGGCGCTTGATCAGTCGGGATACCTTCAGCCATTTATCAAGCCGCATATCCTTTGCTCCTTTCAAATGAAAACGGCAGGGAAAACTCCCTGCCGTTGTCATATCGCATTCCTTACTTGGCGACAGTGTCCTTCAGCGCCTTGCCGGGCTTGAAGACGGGAACCTTGGAAGCGGGGATCTTGATGCTCTCCTTGGTCTTGGGGTTGCGGCCGATGCGCTCGGCGCGAGCCTTCACCTCGAAGGCGCCGAAGCCAACCAGCTGCACCTTGTCGCCCTCAGCCAGAGCAGCAGCAATGACGTCGACAACGGCGTTCACAGCAGCCTCAGTGTCCTTCTTGGACAGGCCAGCCTTCTCGGCGGCAGCAGTGATGAGTTCAGCTTTGTTCATGATAATTTCCTCCTTCGTATTTTCGGTAACCATACCGGTATGGATAAAATATACTTAAAGCGTCATCTACGCGTTAAGTCAGTTTGATTGCTCCTGCTGAGCAAATCGGGCAATGAAGCGGTCGGTAGTCTCTCCCAACACCACTTCGGGGTCGATCCCACGTCTGCGGCACAGAACAACGACATCAAACAGCAGCTGTCCGATCTCGTCAGCCTGTAGCTGTCCGGCCTGCAGCTGAGCTGTATCTGCCGTTAAGCGTTCCAGACACTGTGCCTCATCCCCATGGTCATACCCGGCCTTTTCAGCCTTTTTTTGCACTTTCTCGGCACGCCACAGAGCCGGCAGTGATCGGGCAACTGCCTCAAGGGCATCGGTGTTGGTGGCCTGACCCTTTTCTGCCCGCTTGAGCTTTTCCCAATTGGAAAGCACTTCGCCGGTACCGGATACCTTGACCTGACCAAACACGTGGGGGTGACGGTAAATAAGCTTTTTGCATACGCCGTCTGCCACCTGATTCAGAGTCAGGCCGTTTTGCTCCTGCTCCAGACTGGTGTGGAATACGACCTGCAGAAGCACGTCGCCCAGTTCTTCCTTCAGGTGGTCGGGGTCATTCTGGTCAATGGCCTCAACGACCTCATAGGCCTCCTCCAGCATATCCCGACGGATGCTGGCGTGCGTCTGCTCCTGATCCCAGGGGCAACCGCCCGGTCCACGCAGTGCGGACACAACACGGATCAAGTCCTGAACATCATAAAAGTCCTTATATTGAAAATCTACCACAATTTTTCATCCTCTGCAAGATGTTTTTTGTAAATTTGGCTCAAAAATGCAAAATTTTTGCGATTTTTTCACCTTTTGGCATGAGCAACACGTCGTCCTTGGAAACGGCACGTGTCAGCAGCACCAAAATCAAATAGATGACCACCGCCAATCCGATGGCGGCGAATGTTGCAAGGGCGTTTCCGGTACGGGACAGAAGCTGTGCTTCCGTCTGGAACAGCCCCATCATCCCAAACAACCGCTCCAGCAGGCCGTATGCTGCCCATGCCCCGCCGCCCATGACCGCACTGGCCAGCACAGGCTTGCCAAAGACCTTAAAGTAACTGCCAATACCCGGAACAAGCCGTTTGAGCAAAATCAGGTCCAGCCCCAGCACCGTAACATAGCAGGCAAGGGTGCCCATGGGCGCACCGTTGATGTTAATCTCGGGGACAGACACCAGGACGTAGTTGACGGCGATCTTCACCACACCGCCCAGCAGGGTGGTGGCGATGGGCAGAAACACATGGCCGTTGGCCTGAAAAATCGCATTGCATACCAGCACCAGACACACGCACACAGCCGCAGGGCCGAGCAGTGCCAGCATGGGACCGGTAAGACCGGCATCATAGTTGGGGTAGAGCAGCTTCATAATGGGCTTTGCCAGAGCCAGCAGGCCGACGCCCATGGGGAGCGCCAGCAGTGCGGTGACACGCAGCACCGAGCCGGTGATCCGGGCGCTGCCCTCCAGATCCTTTTTCGCAAGGCTTGCCGACACGGCGGGAATAATAGCCGCTGTGATGGCAGTCATGAAGGAGCCGGGCAGATTGTGCAGGCTGACCGCCACCGTGTAGTTGCCGTACAGGGCACGGCTGGCCTCCTCCGTCATGCCCAGCGCACCCTGCAGCTGGCCCTGCACCAGAGAGGTGTCCACCACATTGATGATGGGGACGAGAGAGGTGGACAGGGTAATGGGCAGGGCAATATACATAAGCCGGCTGAGAATGGCGCCGGCCCCCTCGGGGCTGTCGCTGCTGGGCTGTACATAGTCTCTGCGGTTTCGCATGTAGTTATAAGCCATGTAAACCACCGCCAGCACGGTGCCGATGGTCACACCGGTGATGGCACCGGCTGCCGCATAGGAGGTCTTTTCCTCCGCCGGGATGCCGGAAAGGCCCATCCGCATCACGAACATGGCAAGGCCAAGGCCCAAAAGCAGCTTGCACAACGCCTCGATGATCTGAGAGACTGAGGTAGGGGTCATATTCATATGCCCCTGTGCGTAGCCACGAAAGGCAGACAGACAGCCCACACACACCACTGCCGGGGCAAGGGCACGGATGCCCGGGGCGGCGTGGCTGTTGTTGAGCACCTCAGCTGCCAGCCAGTCCGCACCAAACCACATAACAAGGAAGGATGCGATGCCCATAGCAAGAAAGGCGGTCATAGCCACCCGGAACACCGCCTGCTTTTGATTGCTGCGGCCTAAGGTATTGGCCTCCGCCACCGTTTTGGACAGGGCCACGGGCAGACCTGCTGTGGAAATAGTCAGCAGGACGGCGTAAATATTGTAGGCGTTGTTAAAATCCGCCGCTCCTGTCTCACCCAGCACATTGAACAGCGGGATCTTGAACAGGGCGCCGATGACCTTGACGATGGCAATGCCCACCGCCAGAATGGCCACACCGCCAAACATGGTGTTTTGTTTTTTGCTGTGGTTGGACATGGTTGTTCCTCCCAATCGGTATTATGCCCTTCCGCCAAAAATCAGAGGCAGGGCGTAGTCCTTCACTTCCTGACACACCCGCTCCAGATCAATGGTGGTGAAGTCCCCATTTTCATATATGACCCGTCCCCGTGCCATATTCATGACCACATTGGACGGGCGGGCGGCATAGACAAGATTCTCTGCCGGGTCGTGGCAGGGCATGAGGTTGGGGGCATCAAAGTCCAACAGGATCAGGTCCGCCTTTTTCCCGGCGGCGATCACACCGGTGTCCGTGCGGCCAAGCGCCCGGGCTCCACCCACAGTGGCCATCTCCAACACGTTCCATGCACCCAGAGCCAAGGGATCACAGCCCGCCCCGCAGGCCAGTGCAGCCGCCAGCTTCATGTCAGAGAACAAATCGGCGCAGTTGTGGGAGGACATCCCGTCACTGCCCAGTGCCACAGGCACACCGGCCCGTACCATGGCAGAAACGGGAGCAATGCCCGAGCCAAGCTTGAGGTTGGACCAGGGATTGTGCACGCAGGCCACATTCTTCTGGGCCATCAGTACCCAGTCCTCCGGCGTAGTATAGACGCAGTGGGCAGCGATCCCGCCATTTTCCCACGCTCCGTATTCCGCCAGCGTCTGCATGGGCGTTTTGCCGTTGCGCTCCAGACTGCCCTGATGCTCGGAACGGGTCTCAGACACATGGGCGTGCATACGCAGGCCGTACTTGACGGCATAGTCGGACATCCAGCGCCACAGGGGTGCGTTGGAGGTGTACTCCCCATGGATGGAGGCATCCACCCGGATCTGGCCGTTGCCGCACCCGTGCCACTCCGTGGTGAGACGGCGCTGATTGCCGCAGTCGCCGCAGCGTTCCTCGCTAAAATCCTCCGGTGCGCCAAAGTACACACCGCCGCAGGACAGATTGGCGGAAATACCTGCGCTCATCACCTGCCGGGCGATCTCCGGAGTGTGCATGTACATATCTGCAATGCACGTTACGCCTGTGGCGATCATCTCCGCAAGGCCAAGGGCCGCACCGGCCGCCACCGCCCGGTCATCCAGACGGGCCTCCGCCGGAAAAATGAAGTCATGGAGCCAACTCTGCAGGTCGTGGCCGCCGCCGTAACCCCGCATGAGGGTCATGGGGATGTGGGTATGGGCATTGACGAAGCCGGGCATCATCACCTTACCGGCACCGTCCACCGTCCGGTCAAAGGGGCCCTGAGGGCGCTCCTGCCCCACGTAGCGGATGGAGTCCCCCTCCACCGCCACAAAGGCATCGGTCATGGGGGTTCGGCTGCCGTCCATGGCAAGGACGGTAACATTGGTAAACAAAATCGACATTTCAAATCCTCCCGGATCAAATCAGACTTCGGGCCCGCTCAAGATCCTTGGCATACACGTAGACAGTATACAGCACAGCGCAGTTCAAATCCACGCCCAGGCTGCCTGTATGCGCCCGACTTCCCCCTCCGAAACCGGAGCGTGCAGAGGGATTGACCGCCTTGATGCGGTATTCCACGCCGTTTTGGGACAAAATATCCCGGACACGGGCCTGCTCCTCCGTGGAAAAGGTCGTCAACAGCTCTCGGCGGTTAAAAATCGTCAGCACAAGAGTCACTCCTTACAGCTTTTTGAGGCAGGCCCTCACCAACTTGGAGAACTTGTCCCGGGCGGCAGTTCCGGCATCCAGCACCTCCTGCTCACTCAGGGGCTGATCCAGAATGCCCGCCGCCATATTGGACAGCAGGGTAAATCCCAGCACCTCCATGCCGCAATGACCGGCCACAATGACCTCCGGGGCGGTGGACATGCCCACAGCATCCCCACCCAGCACACGGGCGGCCCGGATCTCCGCCGGGTTCTCGTACTGAGGGCCGTAGCAGTAGAAATACACACCCTTACGCAGAGTGATGCCCAGCTGTTGGGCCGTCTGCTGTGCCAGCTGCTGCAGACGGGGGGTATAGAGATGGCTGGCATCGGGGAAGCGAACCCCAAACTGCGGGATATTCTCTCCCCTCAGAGGAGACTCGGAAAACATCTTGATATGGTCTTCAATGAGCATCAGGTCTCCTGCCTGCCAGTCTGTACGCACACAGCCGGCGGCATTGGTAACGACAAGTGTGGTGCAGCCCAAAAGCCGCAGCACCCGCACCGCATAGGCCACCTCCTCGTAGGAGTAGCCCTCGTAATGGTGCATACGGCCCTGCATGACGGCAACCGGTTTGCCCTCCAGCATGCCAAAGACGAACTGACCCTTATGGCCGGGTGCGGTGGACGCCTTAAAGTGGGGAACATCACCGTAGGCAATGACAACGGCGTCCTCCACCTCATCCCCTAAATAGCCCAGCCCCGAGCCAAGGATCATGGCGACCTCGGGCACAAAGCCATTCAGACGGGCACGGATCGCTTCGGCGCTGCTGCAGTAATTCTCATAGGTAAACGGCATAGAAAGTTCCTCCCTCGGCACATTTGGTCTCAGTTTAGTTTACACGATATGCGCCTAAAAATCAACCTAAACGGAAAGGCATGACAACAACCTCAATGTGTGGTATGATAAGGGCACACTTGCGAAAGGAGGCGGCGGCATGATACACACAAAATACTGGATCATGGCTCTGCTGCTGGTATGTGCCGGCTGTATGGCCGCCATTTTCGCTCTGGATCTGGGCGGCCAGACGGCGGGCACGGCCCGTGTGCTGCAGGATGGCCGGCTTTTGTATGAGCTGCCCCTGTCCAAAGACACCCAAGTCACCATAGAGTCCCCCAAGGGCGGCCGCAATGTGGTGGCGGTACAGAGCGGTCGGATCTGTGTTCTGCAGGCCACTTGCCCGGATCAGGTTTGCGTTGATCGGGGCTGGGTGAGCACCACAGCCGCTCCCATTGTTTGTCTGCCCCACGGCCTTGTCATTGAGCTGGAGGGAGGTGCGCTCCATGTGGACGCCCAAACCTGACCCGAGCCCCTCCGGTCGCATAGCCCGCATGGCTCTGCTCACCGCCATTGCCCTGACGATCTTTATGGCGGAGGCACAGCTGCCCAACCCCGTACCCGTACCGGGCATCAAGCTGGGCCTTGCCAACATCGTTACCGTCTACGCCATGTTTGCCCTCGGCCCCAAGGATACGCTGATGATCCTGCTGTCACGCATCCTGCTGGGCAGCATCTTTTCCGGCCAGATGATGACCTTTTTCTATAGTCTGGCCGGCGGCCTTTTGTGTTATTGCAGTATGCTCCTGCTGCGCCGGCTGCTCTCCCCCCACCAGATCTGGATCTGCAGCGTCATCGGCGCCGCCTTTCACAACATCGGCCAGCTGCTTGCCGCCATTGCCATTGCCCGCACCCCATCTCTGGTGATCTATCTGCCCTTCCTGCTTCTGGGAGGTATGACCGCCGGCCTGTTTACAGGCCTGTGCGCTCAGTTCCTGCTGGCCCGTCTGAACAAATCCCACGGAGGTTGATCCCTTATGAACAGACCCTATATTATTTACCACATGACCCTGTCCATGGACGGCAAGATCAACGGCAGCTTTCTGGCTGCCCCGGCCTGCCGGCCCATTATGGATTTTTACTACCAGTGCCACCGCCAGTTTAAGGCCAACGGCTTTTTGTGCGGTCGTGTAACCATGCAGGAGAGCTTTACCGGCACCGACCTGCCCGACACCACCCCGTGGGAGGGCCAAAGCTATCCCCGTGAGGATCACGTCGTCTGTGGAGATGCCGAATTCTACGCCGTGGCTCTGGACCCCTCCGGCAAACTCAACTGGGCGGACAGCCGCATTCACGACGAAGACCCCGGCTATGACAACGCCCACGTGATCGAGGTGCTGTGCGAGTCTGTCTCCGATGCCTATCTGGGTTTTTTACGCAGTAAGGGCATCTCCTACCTCTTTGCCGGTCAGGACGCCCCCGACCTGACCCTTGCCATGACCAAGCTCAAGGATCTGTTTGGCATGGAGCTGCTGCTTATGGAGGGCGGCGGCATCACCGGCAGGGGCTTTGCTCTTGCCGATCTCATTGACGAGGTCAGCTTTGTTATGGCCCCCACCATGAGCCCGGACGGCACCAGCGGTCTGTTCGGCCCGGAGGGAGAGGAAGTCCCTCAGGCTCCCGACTACCCCCACCGTGAGGTGCTCCCGGCTGCCGGCGGCGCTTTGTGGGTACGACAGTGGAAATAAGCAATAATCCGGTGCATCCTGTGGGATGCACCGGATTATTTAATCTGCCTGTTCCTCCAAAGCCTCTATTAAAAAGCTCACCGGACGAAAGCCGTCGTTGCAGGAGATCATGGCGGAGCGTTTATTTTTCATCCAGCCGTCATACAGATCCTGTCCACCGTGGGCAAGGGTCATAACAAAGGGGGACATACTCTCCCATGCGCTGTCGCAAAGGCCCTCGGGCTTGCTCCAGCCGTTGGCGATAAATACCATGCCCTCCCGCATATCGCAGGCATGCGCTATGGGGTTTTCGTATTGAGCGATCAGGTCATCATAGTGTGCCATGCGCATAACTGTGATCCTGCACTTATTCATATGCTCGCCTCCTGTTCTCTCCTTGCGCTCCTGTTTTATTTACAGCCGCATTGATACTCTCCAAAAAACGCTCCAACTTGGGTCTGTCGGACGTCTCACACAAACTGGCCGCCTGCAGACAGGCCCCCCAAACCGGCGGGCACAGCATACGCTCCACCCTCACCTGTCCCTCCAGCTGCTCCACAACCATCCGATAAAAGAGATTGTCCCTTGCAAAAAGGCTGCCGGACAGGATCACGCAATCTGCCGCACCGGCCGCCTTCTCTCTGGCCTTTTGGACCAGGCAGACCACCCGGCGGCTATTCTGCCGCAGAATCTCTGCGGCCACAGGGTCCCCCTGTTCCGCCGCTTCCAGCACAAGGGGAGCAAAGGATGCGATATAGGAAATGTCATTTCGGTACAGCTCGTGGAGCTTTTCCCATATCTCTCCGCCCAGTCTTTCCTCGATCCGGCCCACAAGCACGGTCTCCGGCCCAAGTCCGTCCCGGCTGTCCAGCGCTGCAGCAATGGCATCCCGACCAATGTCGTAGCTGCTGCCGCCCCGGCTGAACCGATACCCGGCGCCGCCCAGGCGTGACACCCGGCCCCTGACACTGCTGTATACAATGTGTCCGGCACCGCAGATCACAGCAACGCAATTATCCGGCCGGGAACAGCAGGAGATGACATTATATATGTCGTTTTCACAGCGGATCTTTATGTTGGGATAGGCACGCTGCAGGGCCGTACGGACCATGTCCTGATTGCCCCGCCCCAGACCGGCACTGCCCACAAAGATCCCGGCCACATTCATCTCACCGGGCCGTAGAAAGTCGATGCCCTGCCGCAGCACCTCAACGGCCCGTTCGACCCCCGAGGTATTAGGATTGCTGCCCTCCATGACGGTGGAGTTAAGGCACTTGCCGCTCTCATCAATGAGGACAAACTCAGTCCTTGTCCCTCCCCCATCAATGCCGATAAAGGTCATGCCTCCGTCCGGGCGATTGCTGAGCAGCACATCCATGGACACAGACAGCACCCGTGACAGCTCACAAAGGTGAAGTCGGAGGCCAAGCGGTCTTAGGA
>JAZOBP010000114.1:0-4097 GCA_045596065.1 Lawsonibacter sp.
AGGGTCATCTCTCCGCTTTTGAGCAAAAAACGCTTTTCCTCGGCGGTGCAAAGCAGTTCGCCCTTATCGATATAGATCAGCTCCCAATAATCGTGCCGTTCCCCTTCGTAGCGAAAGTGGCTGGACAGCTCCATATAAAACACCGTGATCAGTCCGGACACATGAAACAGCCGTTCAAAGCCAATGCGTGCAGGATCGTCTTTCACCAAAAATCACCTCTGGCTGATTTTTACAGTATTATAACCGATTTTATACTCTCATGTAAAGATGGAATCAATATAATCAAGGTAGTAAACCAAATTATAAGGAGGGTATAAACGTGGATTTTAACTCAACTGTTAAAGGCTCGGCTCTGGAGGGTTTCTACCCTGCCGGCTGGGACTTTAAAAAAATTGACGCCTGCATTGGCGCCCCTGAGACCATCACCCAGCGCCAGAGTCACTGGAACGAGGCCTTCACCCCCATTCCCTGCCCCAGTCTCGGTGATTTTGAGACCTATATGGGCCACGAGATCGCTATGCAGATCCGACTGGCCAAGCAGGCCGGCAAGAAGGTTGCCTTCATTTTGCCCGTAGGCCCCATGGGTATGTACCGCTGGGTGGTCTACTTTTTGAAAGAGTGGAAGGTCTCCTGCGAGCACGTATACACCTTTAATATGGACGAGTGGGCTGACAGTGAGGGCAATACGCTGGACGCCAAGGACCCCGGCGCCTTCCAGAACGCCATGGAACAGGCTCTGTTCGATCCGCTGGGTGAGCTGACGGTGCCCCGTGAGCAGCGCAACTTTGCCACCCGTGACAATCTGCCCACTTACCCGGAGAAGATCGCCGCCCTTAAGGCTGAGGGTGCCAAGCTGGTACTGGTGTACGGCATCGGCCGTATGTGCCACATTGCTTTCTGGGAGCCTACCTTTGCCGCCGACTACGACTCTGCCGCAGAGTGGGAGAAGGCCCCCTACCGCATCGCCGCCAAGATCCACCCTCTTACCGTGGAGCAGAACGCCCTGACCAGCTTCAAGTCCAGAACTACCCTTGTCCCCTGCCGTGCCAACACCATCGGCCCGGGCCTGTTTCTGCAGGCTGATTACGCCATTGGCGGCGCTGACGGTACTCTGGGCAGAGGTATGCAGTGGCAGGGACTGTCCCTGTGGATGACGCTGCGCTACGGCAAGACCCCCTGGATCACCTCCTCCTACATCCCCACCCTGCCCGGCCGTCTGTTCTTCCTTGAAGAGCTTGCCGGGCCTCTGGTGGCGGAGTGCAACTGATATGAGCTGCGGCAAGAAAACCCCCGATCTGTGGATCGGCGGCAACATCCTTGTTGACGTTGTCAAACGGGTGGACTGCTACCCTGATCTGGGTATGCTGGCCAACATCACCGCCATGCCCCAGCAGTCTGTGGGAGGCTGTGTGAGCAACACCATCATTGATCTGGCCAAGATGGAGCCCGACTTCGGTTTGGGCGCCATCGGCCTGGTCGGTTCCGACGCCTACGGCGACTATGTGGTGGGCGAGATGGAACGTTACGGCATCGACACCCAGCGCATCAAGCGCACCTCCACCGCGCCCACCAGCTTTACCGATGTGATGAGCCTGCCCGGCGGCGAGCGCACCTTCTTCCACGCCCGGGGCGCCAATGCCCAGTTCTCCCCCGACCATGTGGATCTGTCCTCTCTCAAGGGCAAGCTGATGCACATGGGCTACATTATGCTGCTGGACGGTTTTGATGCGGACGATGCGCAGTACGGCACCGTTATGGCCCGCTTCCTCAAACAAGTGCAGGATCTGGGTATCAAGACCTCCATCGACGCCGTCAGCGACAGTATGGGCAGCTTCCGTACAAAGATCCCCCCTGCCCTTGCCTACTGCAACTACGCCATTATCAACGAGATCGAGTGCTGTTCTGTCTGGGATCTGGACCCCTGCCATGAGGACGGAAGCCTGAACGAAGGCAACATCCGGCTTGCCATGGAAAAAATGGCCGCCTGCGGTGTCAGGGACAAGGTAATCGTCCACTGCAAGCCTGCCGGCTTCTGTCTGGATGTGCCAACCGGCACCTTTACCCGGATCAATTCCCTCAAACTCGATCCCGCCTGCATTGCGGGCAGTGTGGGTGCGGGCGACGCATTCTGCGCCGGCTGCCTGTACGCTATTATGCAGGGCTGCTCTGACGAGGATATGCTGTCTTACGCCTCCGCTGCAGCGGCCTGCAGCCTGTTCGCCGAAAACTCTGTTGACGGGATGCTTCCTGCCGATCAGATTTGGGAACTGGCAAAGACCTGCCCCCGAATGTAATCACAAAAGGAGAGAAACGGCATGAAACAGGCTGTTATGTACGGCGGCGGCAACATAGGCCGTGGCTTTGTGGGCGCACTGCTCAGCCAGTCGGGCTATGGGGTCACCTTTATCGACGTGGCCGAGGCCGTCGTCACCGATCTGCAGCAGCGCCGCACCTACCCTGTGCGCTACGTGTCCAGCCAGGGACATGAGGACGTATGGATCGAACATGTCACCGCCGTCAACGGCAATGACACCGAGGCTGCCGCCCGCGCCATCGCAAACTGCGACATCATGGCTACCGCCGTCGGTGCCCGTATTTTGAAGTTCATCGTCCCCAATATCGTGGCCGGTCTGCGTCAGCGCTGGGCCAATGGCGGCACACCTTTGAACATCATCATCTGTGAGAATCTCATGGACGCCAATAAGGTGCTGGAGGGCATGATAAAGGAGCAGCTTACCGCCGACGAGTGCAAGCTCTTTGACCAGACAGTAGGACTGGTGGAGGCCTCCATCGGCCGTATGGTACCCGTCCAGACCGAAAAAATGAAGGACGGCGACCCCATGCGCGTGTGCGTAGAGCGCTACGGCTTCCTGCCCACGGACAAAGAGGCATTCAAGGGCGGCATCCCCAATATCCGCAACATGGTGCCTTATGCCCCCTTCGATTTCTACATCAAGCGCAAGCTGTACGTCCATAACATGGGCCACGCAACCTGCGCCTACCTTGGTGATCTGCTGGGTCTTGACTACATCTGGCAGTCCATCGATGTGGCCGAAGTTCGCGTGCTGGTACAGAACGCTATGCTGGAGAGTGCCATGGCCCTGTGCAAAAAGTACGGTGCTGACCCCATCCAGCTGCAAATGCACATTGCCGACCTGCTGGGCCGATTTACCAATGCCGCTCTCGGCGATACCTGTCAGCGTGTCGGTGGCGACCCCGCCCGCAAGCTGGCCCCCGCTGACCGTATGATCGGCTCCTCCATTCTGGCTCTGGAGCAGGGTGTCACCCCCGCCTATATCGCGGTAGGTGCCGCAGCTGCCCTGCATCGCTACATTCGCGAGGCCGAGGGTATGGATCAGTCCATGGACTCTGCCGCCAGGGTGCTGGCCGATGTGTCCGCTCTTGCAGCCGACAGCGAACTGGCTCAGCTGATCCTGCCCATGTACCGTATGATCCTGGACGGTGCCGACCTCACCCAGCTGCGCCGTGCCGCCGATGCACGCAAGCATTCCGGCATTGGTCAAGTTGTCTAAAAAGGGATGGATACACTATGAATACAAAAGCTGTTCGGATCCACGGCAAGATGGATCTGCGTCTGGACAACGTTACGCTGCCCGAGGTGGGCCCCGACGATGTGCGTGTGCGCATCATCTCTGACAGCATCTGCATGTCCACCTACAAGGCCGCCATTGAGGGACCTGAGCACAAGCGTGTGCCCAACGACTGTGACGTCAATCCCACCGTCACCGGCCACGAGTTCTGTGGCGACATCGTTGAGGTCGGCGAAAACTGGAAGCACAAGTACAAGGCCGGCGACAAGTTTGTCATCCAGCCTGCCCACTTCTATAAGGGCTCCCAGATGGCGCCCGGCTACTCCTACTCGTACTGCGGCGGCAACTCCCAGTACGGCAACATCCCCATCGAAAATCTGCTGAGCGACTGCCTGCTGCCCTACAATTCCGACACCTACTACTACGGCTCTCTGGCGGAACCTCTCAGCTGTGTTATCGGCACCTTCCACGCCATGTACCACACCAAGGCCGGCTCCTATGTCCACGAAATGGGCATCAAAGAGGGCGGCAAGATGGCCTTGCTGG
>JAZOBP010000115.1:0-4909 GCA_045596065.1 Lawsonibacter sp.
CCGCCCCATAGATACGGATGCGCCCGCCCCATGCGTAGGCTGACCAGACAAAGAGCATCCACGTCACACAAACCCAAAACAGCAGATCCAGTATGCTGCCCAGCAGCCGCAGATGTACCCGCACCCGGAGGATGCGCAGCAGGTCGTACAAAACCCCGGCCACGCCCCCCAGCAGCAGAGCCTGTACCATGGCCCACCCCTGAGCCGCAACAGAAGTCTCCATCAGCGAAACAGCCTGCCCCAAAAACCGACCGGCCCGCTCCCGTCATCCTCGTAAGTCAGGGACTCCACGCTGCCCTCCACACGCAGCTGTCCCCCGTCCAGACTCAGCTGCTCAATGTGCAGACCGCTGCCCCGCACCACCAGCGTACCCCGTACCGTGACCATGACGATGGAGCTTTCGTCAAAACTCTCCACCTCCTCCACTCCGGTCACGGTCAGCTGTTCCCGATCCTCCAGCGTCACCCGGTGGTCCGATACATTGCGCAAATGCTCCGATTCAAATGCCATAGTCCTCACCCTTTCTGCGATTTATTCCAGTCTATGGGACGAGACCCGTCAATATGACGCTGGACGGCAGGGAGCAGATATATTATAATAGTAGGGACTTTACTTTGGGAGGTGCGTGCATGCGGTCAACACACATCGGACACAGGCTGATCCGGCTGGACAGCGTGGATTCCACCAACACCTATGTACGGCAGCTGGCCCTGCAGGGTCAGGCCGAGGGTCTTGCCGTAATCAGCAGCGAGCAGACCGCCGGCCGCGGCCGCCGGGGCCGCTCCTTTCAGTCCACCAAAGGGCTGGGCCTGTATCTGTCTGTACTGCTGCGGCCCGCCGTGACCCCGGAGCAGGCCGCCGATTTGACCCCATGGGCTGCCGTGGCGGTGTGTGACGGCATCCAGTCCGCCTGCGGTGTGCGCCCCCGGATCAAATGGGTCAATGACCTGATCCTCAACGGCAAAAAGCTGTGCGGCATCCTCACCGAGTCCGTGCTGGCTCCCGACGGCTCTCTGGCCTGCACCGTCGTGGGCATCGGCATCAACGTAGCCCACACTCCGGAGGATTTCGATCCCGATATCCGTCACATGGCCACCTCCCTGGCCATGGAACTGGGGCGGCCGGTGGACGCCACGGAGCTTGCCCGGCACATTCTGCAGGCTTTGGATCGCCTGTATGCCCGTTTTCCTCAGGACACCCCATCCGTCGCTGCCCAATACCGGGCCGACTGCCTTACCCCGGGCCATGAGGTGCGTCTGCTCACCCCTGCCGGCACACAGGAGGCCGAGGCCCTGGAGGTAGACGACACCTTTCGGCTTGTGGTGCAGCTGCCCGATGGCACCCGGCAGGCTCTCGGCGCCGGCGAGGTGTCGGTACGGGGCATGTATGACTATCTGTGACACTTTGGGAGATACGCCGATACAACCCGGCTTTTGATGCCGCATTTCTTCCTTCCTGTGGGTTGTCAGACGGCATTTTTTGCGGTAAAATAATAGCTTGAAAGTAATGAACAGAGAAGGAGGTCCGGCTGTGAGCGTTACCCTTCAAACTGTCAACGGCGTGGGCCTGCTCACCTCCTCTCTGCTGACGCAGACGCCCGGTATCGCCCACGGCTTTTCCACCCGGGTGGGCGGAGTAAGCCAGCCCCCCTACCACAGCCTCAATCTGGGCTTTAACCGGGGGGACGACCCGGAACAGGTCAGCGAGAACTTCCGTCGCTTCTGCACCGCCATCGGCACCGACCACACCCGCCGGGTCAAAAACCGACAGATCCACACCGCTGTGGTGCGCTCCGTCACCGCCGAGGACATTCTCCATGACCCTGACGTGACGCCTCCTGAGGCTGACGGTCTTGTGACCGACGTACCCGGCTTGTGTCTGACGGTATTCACCGCCGACTGTGTGCCCATCCTGCTTTGCGATCCCGGACGTCGGTGTGTTGCCGCCATCCACTCCGGCTGGCGCTCCACCGCCCTGTGCATTGCCCAGCGCGGCGTGGAGGCCATGGTCAACCGCTACGGCTGTCGTCCGCAGGACATTCTTGCCGCTGTAGGCCCCTCCATCGGTCCCTGCTGCTTCGAGACCGACCGGGATGTGCCCGATGCTATGCCCGCATGGGCTGAGCCCCATATTCGGCCGTTGGGCAACGAGCGTTTCCGGGTGGATCTGAAGGCCATTGTCCGCCGGACGCTGGAGCGCAGCGGTCTGCTGCCGGAACACATCGACCTGTCCGACCACTGCACCGCCTGCCGGGATGATCTGTACTGGTCACACCGCATGGTGGGCGCGGCCCGGGGCAGTATGGCCGCCATGATCCAGCTGACAACCAACCCATAAGGAGATCGCCATGGCTCTGCGACCTATGCTCAACTGCATACTCTCTGCCGCCCTCCTTGTCTCTCTTGCCGGCTGCTACCGGCTGCCGGACGGCCCGCCGGAGGCCCAGTCTTCTGCCCAGTCCGCACCTCAGACCGAGGCCGTAACACAGGGCCCTCTCATCCTGCCCTGGTACCCCCAGCGCATCCTCCACCCCGTTTTGGGCGATGACCGGGTCAATTTGACTGTGTCCTCTCTGCTCTATGAGGGTCTGTTTGAGCTGGACACCCGCTTCATGCCCAAAAACCGTCTGTGTGACAGCTACAGCGTCAGCCCGGACGGTCTGGTATGGAGCTTCCGCCTGAAAAGCGGCGTCACGTTTTCCGACGGCACTGCGCTTACCGCCCATCATGCGGCCGACGCCCTGACTTTGGCCCGCTCCTCACCCCGCTTTTCCGCCCGGCTGTCCGACGTGCTGTCTGTGACCGGCGACGCCGGTTTGACGGTGACCGTCACCCTGTCCCGTCCCAACAGCGCTCTGCCCGCTCTGCTGGACATTCCCATCTCTCTGGACAGCAGCGCCAGACCTCTGGGCACCGGTCCTTATTATCTCAGTCCGGACAGCTCCCGGCTGATCCTCCGTGTGCATGATCCGGACCTGCCCAACGAAATACACCTGCACCCCATTACCCATCACACCGATCTTACCGGCGGCTTTGGCCCGGATGGACACCTGTCCCTGACGGATGCCGACCTGAACGCCACCGATCACCCCGGTTTTTCTCACCTGTACGCCTGCCGTGACTACGATACCACCACTCTGGTCTATCTGGGCTTTAACTCCACCCGCAGTACCTTGCGCACCGGAGAGGCCCGTGCAGCCATCTCGCAGGCTCTGGATCGCAACGCTTTGGTCTCCGCCGGTTTTGGCGGTCACGCCTTGGCCACCACCCTGCCCATCCACCCGGCCAGTCCTCTGTATGACGAATCTCTGGCCCGGCAGCTCACCGCCGATGAGCCCGCCTCAGTGCTTTTGGAGCAGGCCGGGCTTACCGGCAAACGCATCACCCTGCTGGTCAATCGGGACAATCACGCCAAGCTTGCCGCCGCCCAGCATATCGCACGTCAGCTGGAAAAGGCCGGCATGGCGGTTACTCTGTCCGCTCCGGACTGGAATGGCTACCTCAACGCCCTCTATAACGGCCAGTTTGATGTCTATCTGGGCGAGACCACCCTGTGTGCCGACTTTGATCTGTCCCCTCTGGTGGGCAGCGGCGGCGAGGTGAACTATACCCGCTGGTCCAGCAGCCAGACCAATCAGCTGCTGTCCCGGCTGCGTGCCGCCCCGGAGGAGGAGCGGCCTCAGGCCGCCCGTGACCTGTGCGCCGACCTTGCCGAAAAATGCCCCATCGCCCCCCTCTGCTTTAAGCGGGGCAGCGTGCTTACCCGGCCTGGTCTGTCCCTGACCCTGACCCCCACCCGCACCAGCGTGTTTCACGGTTGGTTTTGATCAGAGAAAGAATAAACTTTACAGATATTTGGAGGAATGGACATGAGTGTTTTCCGCTGCTACTCCCAAAAACGTCCCGGCTTTGACGTAGAGGCCCGGGGCCTGTGCAGCCAGCTGATCGAGCAGCTTGGCATCACCGCCCTGCAGGGCGTGACGATCCTCAACCGCTACGACGCCGACCAGATCGACCCGGCCGTCTATGAGCAGGCCAAGAGCATCGTCTTTTCCGAGCCACAGGTGGATACGGTCTACGACGAGACCTTCCCCCTGCCGGCCACTCCCCACAGCGTGCTGGCGGTGGAGGCCCTGCCCGGTCAGTTTGACCAGCGTGCCGACTCCTGCGCCCAGTGCATCCAGCTCATGGCCGGCGTGGAGCGTCCTCTGATTGCCTACGCCAAGGTCTACATCCTGTCCGGCACCCTGTCTCAGGCCGATATGGACAAGATCCGCGGCTACC
This sequence comes from Lawsonibacter sp., assembly GCA_045596065.1. GTDB lineage: Bacteria > Bacillota > Clostridia > Oscillospirales > Oscillospiraceae > Lawsonibacter. The sequence continues at coordinate 4,284 of JAZOBP010000115.1, forward strand.
TTATCAACCCTGTGGAGAGCCGCCAGGCCTCTATGGACAAGCCCGAGACTCTGGTGCGTACCTACGACATCCCCAGCTCCGTAGCCACCGTGGACGGCTTCACCGCCATGGACGAGGCCGCTCTGGCCAAGCTGCTCTCTGAGCTGGGCCTTGCTATGGATCTGGACGATCTGAAGTTCCTGCAGGCCTACTTCCGTGACGAGGAGCACCGTGACCCCACCATTACCGAGGTGCGTCTGGTGGACACCTACTGGTCCGACCACTGCCGCCACACCACCTTCTCTACCCACATTGACAGTGTGGACATCACCGACCCCCACGTTAAGGCCGCCTACCAGCGGTATCTGGACGCCCGTGTGGAGGTGTACGGCGAGGAGAAGGCCGCCAAGCGTCCCCAGACCCTTATGGATCTGGCCACCATCGGCGGCAAGACCCTGAAAAAGCGCGGTCTGCTGCCCGAGCTGGACGAGAGCGAGGAGATCAACGCCTGCTCCATCCACGCTACCGCCAACGTCAACGGCGAGGAGCAGGACTGGCTGCTGATGTTCAAGAACGAAACCCACAACCATCCCACCGAAATCGAGCCTTTCGGCGGTGCTGCCACCTGTATCGGCGGCTGCATCCGT
>JAZOBP010000116.1:0-2949 GCA_045596065.1 Lawsonibacter sp.
AGGCACGCATCGCCCTTGCTGAGGAGGATACCTCGGTGGGTGAGATCGCTGCGAGACTGGGCTTTTCCTCTCAGGCCTATTTCACCAGTATCTTCAAAAAGGCCATGCACCGCACACCTACCGAATTTCGTGCCTTTCACCGCCGTCAGGAGAGTCAATAAGTATATTGCAAGCACCGCAGGCCTGAATATGGGGCGGTGCTTGTAATTTTTTACACGAAAAATCAAGTGCAAGTTGATAAGTGGAAACGGAGGTCAATTACGCCTTGATAGTATGCAAAAAAAGGATGTGCTATAATAAAGGCAAAGAAACGGCCTGTACCATTTCGATGGACGGCGAAAGGGAGAGAAAACATGAATTATTTGGGTATATCCTATGACATGAAGCACCGTCCCGAGCTGGACCCGGATTTTATCCCCTTCGGTCGTTGGATGACCGAGTACAAAAAAGGCGCTGCGCATCCCATCGCCATTGCGGTGGAGCGCAACGACGGTCTGGTCAGTGTGCGCCGTGCCCATATCCACAACCGACCTGAGACCGCTCAGGCCGACCTGCGCTTTGTGGAGCGGTACATGAAGTTCTTGCTGTGGTCCATTGGCGGCTTCCGGGTGTACATCTGCGGCTGCAGCCACATTGCCAAACAGCTGCAGCAGGTATACTCATCCCAGGGCCGGCGTGCCTTTGACTGCGACTTTTTCTTTAAGCTTTACGAGCAGCACATGGAGATCATCGACCTGCCGCTGGAGCAGTGTCCTGAGGCCAATGAACAGCCCCGGCCCATCGGTGGTCATGTGGACGGCTGCCGCATTGGCTTTGACGCCGGCGGCTCTGACCGCAAGGTGTCGGCGGTGATCGACGGCAAGGTGGTCTACTCCGAGGAGGTCGTGTGGCATCCCAAGGTCAACCCCGACCCCAATTACCAGTACGAGGGGATTCTGGACTCCCTGCGCCGGGCGGCAGAGAAAATGCCCCGGGTGGACGGCATCGGCGTGTCCTCTGCCGGTGTGTTCATCGGCAACGCCCCCATGGTGTCCAGCATTTTCTACTGCGTGCCCAGAGAGCGCTGGGACGAGGTCAAGACGGTCTATGACCGGGCGGCTGCTGCCATTGGCGATGTACCCATCGTGGTGGCCAACGACGGCGATGTGACTGCACTGGCCGGTGCCATGGGCATGGACTGCGGCTCCATCATGGGCCTTGCCATGGGCACCAGCGAGGCCGTGGGCTATGTGGATAAGGACAAAAACGTACTGGGCTGGATCAGCGAGCTGGCCTTTGCTCCCGTGGATCTGAATGAGACCGCCGCTCTGGACGAGTGGTCGGGGGACATTGGTGTGGGCTGCAAGTATTTCTCTCAGGATGCCGTCATCAAGCTTGCGCCCCGGGCCGGTATCGAGCTGGACGAGGGGCTCACTCCGGCAGAAAAGCTCAAGGTGGTGCAGGGCCTTATGGAGTCCGGGGACGAGCGGGCCAGGGCCGTGTTCCACGACATCGGCGTGTATCTGGCCTATGCTGTGGACCTCTACAGCCACTTTTATGACATCAAGCGCATGATGGTGCTGGGCCGGGTCATGTCTGGCAAGGGCGGTGAGGAGATCCTTGCCACCTGTCAGGCGGTTCTGGCCGAGGAGTTCCCTGAGCTTGCCAAGACCATCCGAGTCATGCTGCCCGACGAAAATACCCGTCGGGTGGGTCAGAGCGTCGCGGCGGCCAGCCTGCCCGATATCCGCTGACAATTACCACCGCATAGGAGACGAGTACTATGTTTTATAAAAATGCCCGCATTTTTTGCCCGGACCGTCAGTTCCGTACAGGTGCCTTTGAGGTGCGTGACGGCAGATTCGGTGCGGTTTTGCCCGAGCAGGTGCCGGAGGATGCCGCAGACCTGCAGGGGCAGACGGTGATCCCCGGTCTGGTGGAGGTGCACAGCCACGGAAACAGCGGTGCGGACTTCTCCGACGGCGACTACGAGGGCCTCAAGCGTATGGCGGCCTTCTATGCAAAAAAAGGCGTGACCTCCTTCGCTCCGGCCTCCATGACCCTGCCCTATGACGTGCTGGAGCGGGCCTTTGCCAACGCCAAACGATTGGTGGAGGAGCATCTGCCGGGGCTGAGCGTCCTGCGCGGCATCCAGATGGAGGGGCCGTACTTCTCTTATAATAAGCGAGGCGCACAAAATGCCGACTACCTGAAACTGCCCGATTTCGACGGCTTTAAAGCTCTTTATGAGGGTTGCGGCGGTCTGGTGCGCATCGTGGATGTGGCTCCGGAGCTGGAGGGTGCGGAGGACTTTATCCGCAAGGCGAAAGATCTTTGCACCGTCTCTGTGGCCCACACGGATTCGGACTATGACCACGCCAAAATGGCCTTTGACGCCGGTGCCACCCATTTGACCCACCTGTTCAACGCCATGCCCGGTATCCACCACCGTAATCCCGGTGTGATCCCGGCGGCGGTGGAGAACGACAGAGTGCGGGCCGAGCTGATCTGCGACGGTCTGCACGTGCATCCGGCGTCGGTGCGGCTGGCCTTTTCCATGTTTGGGCCGGAACGCATGGTGCTGGTGTCCGACTCCGGCCGCTGTGCCGGTATGCCAGATGGTACCGAGTTTGAACTGGGCGGCCAGATGGCAAAGCTTACCGACGGTGTGGCCCGTCTGGCAGACGGCACCATTGCCTGTTCTGCCGCCAATCTGTACGACTGTATGGTCAACGCCATCCGCTTTGGAGTGGGGGAGGAGGCCGCTGTGGCCGCCGCCACCTGCAACCCGGCCTGTGCCCTTGGTGTACAGGATGAGGTAGGCACCATCGAGACAGGCAAGACGGCAGACTTTTTGGTTTGCAGCCCGGACTATACCGCCTGCCGGGTGTACCTTGCCGGCACACCTCTGGAGAAAGCGTGAATAATTTACCGCCGCCTTTGTTGATAAACAGGGGCGGCGGTTTTTGT
>JAZOBP010000117.1:0-12446 GCA_045596065.1 Lawsonibacter sp.
TCCTCGCTTCGCTCGGCCACCTCCCCTTACACAGGGGAGGCTTTCCGCTGCGGCGGAACTACTCATAGGCATAGCCTTTTTTGAACCATGGGCATAGCCCATGGTTTTCGTTATACAAAAAAAGGACTGATCGCCAAACAGCAAAAGACCTGATGCAGAGCAGATCTGCATCAGGTCTTTTTTGACGGTCAAAAATCAGTCCCGGGTGGGCACATGCCAGATGTCCCGGGCGTAGTCCCGGATGGAGCGGTCTGCGGCAAAGATGCCCGACCGTGCGATGTTGGTCAGGGCCATCTGGTTCCACACCGTGCGGTCCAGATAGGTGCAGCCGGCACGCTCCTGAGCCTTGCGGTAGCTTTCAAAGTCGGCCAGCAGCATATACTCATCCCCGCCAAAGAGCAGGCGGTTGGTGATCTGGTCATAGGCCACGCCGTCGTCAAAGCCGTGAGCGATGCGGTCCAGCACGTCACGCAGCGCAGGGTTGCTGTTGTAGTACTCATAGGCCTGATAGCCCTGGCGCTTCTTCTCGGATACCTCATCGGCGGTGAGGCCGAACAGGAAGATGTTGTCATCTCCCACCTGCTGGTGCATCTCCACGTTGGCACCGTCCAGCGTTCCGATGGTCAGGGCACCGTTCATCATAAACTTCATATTGCCCGTACCGCTGGCCTCCTTGCCGGCGGTGGAGATCTGCTCGCTGAGCTCGCTGGCGGGCATGAGCTTTTCAGCCAGAGACACCCGGTAATTTTCAAGGAATACCACCTGCAGCTTATCCTTGCACACAGGGTCGGCGTTGATGGTGGCGGCCAGAGAGTTGATCAGATGGATGATCTCCTTGGCCACATAGTAGCCGGGGGCGGACTTGGCACCAAAGAGGTACACCTTGGGGGTCATCTGGAAGGAGCGGTCATTTTTCAGCTGCTGGTAGAGATAGACAATGTGCAGCACATTGAGCAGCTGACGCTTGTACTCGTGCAGGCGCTTAACCTGTACGTCGAAAATGGCATCGGTGTTGAGCACGATTCCCGTCTCACGGGCAAGGTAGCCGGCAAAGCGGCGCTTGTTCTCCTGCTTGATGGCGGCAAGTTCCTCCAGCACGGCATTGTCGCTGCGGTACTTCTCCAGACCCAGCAGGGCATTGGGCCGCAGCAGATAGTCGTCCCCGCCGGTGCACTGGCGGATGAGGCTGTCCAGCCGGGGGTTGATCTCGGAGAGCCAGCGGCGGTGGTCGATGCCGTTGGTGACGTTTTTAAACTGGTCAGGGTTGAGAGAGCAGGCGTTGTGGAACACGTCCTTGCGCAGAATGTCCGAGTGCAGGGCGGACACACCGTTGACGGCGGAGCAGGCACACACGCACAGGTTTGCCATGCGCACCTGACCGTCCCAGATGATGGCCATGTTCTCCACCTTGGCCATGTCCCCGTGGAAGGCCTCCTCCAGCTGCTTCTGGTAGCGGCCGGCGATCTCCACGATGATCATCCAGATACGGGGCAGCAGGGTCTGGATCAGATCCTGAGGCCAGCGCTCCAGCGCCTCGGCCAGCACCGTGTGGTTGGTGTAGCACACGGAGTTGGACACGATATGCCAGGCCTCCTCCCAGCCGTAGCCCTCCTCGTCAATGAGGATGCGCATAAGCTCGGGGATAACCAGAGTGGGGTGGGTATCGTTGATCTGGATGACATGCTTTTGGTGGAAGTTGCGCAGAGTGCCGTACTGGGCACGGTGGCGCTTGCAGATGGACTGGATGGTAGCGGAAACGAAGAAATACTGCTGCTTGAGACGCAGAGACTTGCCCTCGTAGTGGTCATCGGCGGGGTAAAGCACCTTGGCAATGACCTCGGCCATGGCCTTTTGCTCCACGGCCTTGAGATACTCGCCGGAGGAGTAGTACTTCATGTCGATGGGCAGGGCAGACTTGGCATCCCACAGACGCAGGGTGTTGGTGTGGTCGGTGCCGTAGCCGGCGATGATCATATCCTTGGGCACGGCCATGACGCTGGTGTAGTCGGTGTGCTCCACGGTGGCATGGTCGTTGTCCCACTGGACGTTGACCTTGCCGCCAAAGCGCACGGTCTGCACCTCGTCCATCTTGGTGATCAGCCACGCCTCGCCGGGCTCCAGCCAGTTGTCGGGCAGCTCCACCTGCTGGCCGTCGATGATCTTCTGCTTGAAGATACCCAGCTCATAGCAGATGGAGTAGCCGGTGGCGGGGATCTCCAGAGTGGTCATGGAGTCCAGATAGCAGGCGGCCAGGCGGCCCAGACCGCCGTTACCCAGACCGGCGTCCGGCTCCAGCTCAAAGATGTCGCCGGCGGCGAAGCCCATATCGTCCAGCGCCGCACTCAGCTCGTTCATCAAGCCCAGATTGTAAGCGTTTTTCATCAGGGAACGGCCCATGAGGAACTCCAGAGACAGGTAATGCACCTGCCGTGCCTGACTGTCCCGCACCCGCTTGGCGGTCTCCACCTGATGGGAGTTCATAATGTCCCGCAGCACCAGAGCGCAGCACTTGAACACCTGGGTGGGAGAGGCATTCTCCACGCCCCGGCCAAAGTTGCGCCGCAGCTTGCCGCAAATAAGTTCTTTGATTTGATCCTTGCTGTATTCAGCCATGTCAAGTCCTCCATATCACGACTCTGCCCATAGGCAGATGCTTACATATAAACGCCCTGCAATTATAACAATTCTTTCCCCTTGCGTCAATTATGATACCTTTTTATGCATTATTTTCTGCATTTTTATACCAGACGGGCCATATCCTCGGGCATATCCTGTTGAAAAGTCATAGATTGGCCCGTGACGGGATGGTCAAATTCCAGCCGGCAGGAGTGCAGCGCCGTGCGTGCCATAACCGCCGTGTCCTGCTGTCCGTACAGAAAGTCCCCGGTCAAAGGGCAGCCGATGTGGGCCATGTGTACCCGGATCTGGTGGGTACGTCCCGTGTCCAGCCGGAGCTGCAGCAGGGAGCGTTCCGCAGTGGTACGCAGGGTACGGTAGTGGGTACGGGCGGGCTTGCCGTCCGGCCGCACCTGCTGGGCCATAAGCGACCCCTCCACCGGCCCAATGGGGGCATCCACCGTCCCCTGCGCCGGTTGGGGCGTGCCGTCACACACCGCCAGATAGACCCGGCAAAAGGCCGGCGTATGCAGCTGCAGCTTGAGCCGTTCCTGTGCGTGGGCGTGCTTGGCAGTGACCAGCAGCCCGGAGGTGCCCCGATCCAGACGGTGTACCGGGTGAAAGTCCGCCGGCTGCCCGGTACGCTGATAGTAGTCCACCAGAAAATTGCCCAGCGTGTCATCATAATGGCCCGGTCCGGGATGGACAGACAGCCCGGCAGGCTTGTTGAGCACGATAATGTCCTCATCCTCGTACACGATGTCCACCGGCCCGGGGGCGGGCACCACGCCGCTGAGGCGTTCCGGGTCGGACAGGCGCACGCTGAGCACCTGTCCCGGTCGGGGCACGAACCGGGTGTTGACCCGCTGCCCATCCACCAGTATGCCGTCCTCCAGCCATTTGATACGGCGGATGACGGTGCCGGACAGATGCAGGCGGCTGCGCAGCAGGGTATCCACCCGTACACCGGCGCAGTCCGGCTCCACCGTCCAATCCAGTCTCCTGATCTGCTCCACAGCCACCCTCCTCTGCGTTGTCGATATTAATCAAAGAATAACACGCTTTTGCCTTGTCTTCAATTGCAATTTCCTCCTTTTTTGATATAATAAACAGGTCTACAAAGGGAGGGACGCCCATGACCGCCAAAGAACAAAGTACCCTGGGTCTGTATATCCATATCCCATTCTGCCGCAGCAAGTGCGTCTACTGCGATTTTTATTCTCTGGCCGGACGAGAGGCAGACATGGACCGCTACCAGACCGCCCTGCTCGCCCACATCAGGCAGACCGCCCCGCTGGCCGCCCACACGCAGGTGGATACGGTGTACTTTGGCGGCGGCACCCCCAGCTACTACGGCCATAAGCGTCTGTGTGCCCTGCTGTCTGCGCTGAAAAAGCAATTCCACCTCCGGCCCGATGCCGAGATCACCGTGGAGGCCAACCCGGACAGTGCTGATTTCAAGACCCTCAAGCGTCTGCGTCGTGCGGGCTTCAACCGTCTGTCCCTTGGGGTGCAGTCCGCCTGTGACGACCATCTGTGCGCTCTCAACCGCCCCCACGACTTTGCTCAGGCCCGGCAGGCCGTGGCCGACGCCCGGAGGGCCGGCTTTGACAACCTCAGCTTAGACCTCATTTACGGTCTGCCCCACCAGACCATGGCCCAGTGGCAGGACACGGTGGAGCAGGTGCTGACTCTGGAGCCGGAGCATCTGTCCTGCTACGGCCTGAAGGTGGAGGAGAATACCCCGCTGTTTCGTCAGGTGGAGCAGGGCCTTGCCATCCCCGACGACGACGCACAGGCAGATATGTATCTGTGGACGGTGTCCCGACTGGCTCAGGCGGGCTATGAGCAGTATGAGATATCCAACTTTGCCCGGGGAGGGCGGCAGTCCCGGCACAATCTGCGCTACTGGCTCACCCAGCCCTACATTGGCTTTGGCCCGGGGGCTCACTCGGATTTTGGCAGCCGCCGCTATAGCATGGTACGGGATCTGGATGCCTACATCTCCGGCGTGCTGGAGGGGAGGAGCATCATCGACCAGTCCGATCTTATTCCGGACAAGGAGCGCTGCGGCGAGTATCTCATGCTCCGCCTGCGTACCACCCGGGGCATCGAGGAGTGGGAGTACCGCCGCACCTATTTTATGAACTTTGAGCCCCTGGAGTCCCTGCTGCAGAACTATGCCGACCACGGCTGGGCGGTGTGTGAGCAGGGCCGGTGGCACTTTACCCCCGAGGGCTTTCTGGTATCCAACCAGCTCATCGGTCAGCTTATGGATGCCCAACAGCCCTCCAGTCTGGAAACTCTGCTGTCCCGACTCAGACGCGGCCGGCCGGAATAACGCTCTTTCTTGCCGCCCATGGCCCATGGGCGGCTTATTTTATGGCCGGTCGGGGGCATTCCCCTTTTTCCACCCTTTCCGGGTGCTAAAATGACCGGACGGGCAGGAAATCTCCGGCGCAAAACGCATAGAACGCCTCCTTTTCCCATATGCTGTGCAAGGAATATAACGATGGAGGTCTGCCCATGAAACGCCTGTTTGCTCTGCTTGTCCTCATGGCCCTGTTCATTCCCACCGCCGCAGCCGCCCCGGAGGTGGATGTGCCCTGTGCCCTGCTCATGGAAAAGGAGACAGGCACCGTCCTCTACGAGCGCAGCAGCCACGAGCGCCGTCCGCCGGCCAGCGTCACCAAGATCATGACCATGCTGCTCATTATGGAGGCTCTGGACAGCGGCCGCATGAGCAAAACAGACATGGTCAGCGTCTCCGCCCATGCCGCCTCCATGGGGGGCTCCCAGGTCTTTTTGGAGGAGGGGGAGCAGATGAGCGTGCACGAGCTGCTCAAATGCATTGCCGTCGCCTCCGCCAACGATGCCGCTGTGGCTATGGCCGAGCATCTGGCCGGCAGCGAGAGCGGCTTTGTGGACAAAATGAACCAACGGGCCGCCCAGCTGAGCATGGTGGACACCCACTTTTCCAACTGCACCGGTCTGCCTGTGGATGATCACTACACCAGCGCCCACGACATCGCCCTCATGTCCCGGCAGCTGATGCTGGCCCACCCGGACATCCGGGAATACACCACCATCTGGATGGACACCATCCGGGACGGGGCCTTCGGTCTTTCCAACACCAACCGGCTCATCCGCTTTTACAGCGGCGCCACAGGGCTCAAGACGGGCTATACCGACACCGCTCTCTACTGCCTGTCCGCCACCGCCCAGCGGGAGGATATGGAGCTCATTGCCGTAGTCATGGGCGCCCCCTCCTCCGACAAACGTTTTCAGGCTGCCAAGACCATGCTGGACTATGGCTTTGCCACCCATACTCTGACCACCGTTCACCCGGATCAGGCCCTGCCCCCGGTGGAGGTGCTGCTGGGTCAAACCAAACAGGTACAGCCACGGCTCGCCCGCTCCTGCCGCCTGCTGCTGCCCCGGGACAGTGTGGGACAGGTGTCCACTCAGATCGTTCTGGCACAGGATGTGCAGGCTCCGGTGGAGCAGGGCCAGCGACTGGGTGAGATGATCGTATTAAAGGACGGGCAGGAGCTGGACCGGGTGCCTATCATCGCCGACACCCCCGTGCCCAGGCTGACCTGGTGGGGGGTGTTCCGCCAGCTGTACCGGCGTATGCTCACCACCGCATGACCGGCCTTCCCCTCCCTTTTTTACCTGCACTTGCATATATTTCCTGTTTCAATGTATTAACCCTTGACTGGACATGATTTCAGTTGTATACTTTATATAAATTAAGCGGTGAGATTTTGTCATTTTATCGTCATTTATCACCACTTCGTATTACCAACCACTTTTTCCGTCAGATTTCAGGTGAATGAGCTATGAAAAAAAACAAAACGCCGACCTCCTATGACCGCTATCTGGGTCTGGAGTCATTCAGCGAGGGTCGCTGTACGGACGCCTGGCGCTATTTTGGCGCACACCCACGCTGGGACGGGCAGGACGGCTTCTTTTTTCGTGTTTGGGCACCCAATGCATGGCGGGTGAGCGTATTTGGCCCCTTTAACAACTGGGACCCAACCGCCAATGACCTCAACCGTGTAGAGGGCGGCATATGGGAGGGCCTCATCCCCGGCCTGAAGCAGGGGGATGCCTACCAGTACGCCGTTTGGGATTCGGACAGCCACTATGTGGGCAAGGCCGACCCCTACGCCTTCCACGCCCAGCTGCGGCCGGACACCGCCTCGGTGCTCTTCGACCTTGAGGACTACCGGTGGAAGGACAGCGCCTGGCTGAAGTACCGTGCCCAGCACCGCCCCTATGACCGGCCCATGAACATCTATGAGGTGCATCTGGGCTCCTGGCGGCGCACGGGCGAGGACGAATTTCTCACTTACCGGGACATCGCCCACTGGCTGGTGCCCTATGTCAAGGAGCTGGGCTACACCCATGTGGAGCTGCTGCCCGTCATGGAGCATCCTCTGGATATGTCATGGGGCTACCAGTGCACCGGCTACTTTGCCGCCACCAGCCGCTTTGGCACTCCACACGATTTGATGTATCTCATCGACCAGCTCCATCAGGCCGGCGTGGGTGTTATTCTGGACTGGGTGCCCGCCCACTTCCCCCGGGACGCTTTCGGACTGTGCCGCTTTGACGGCACCCCCACCTACGAATACGCCGACAGCCGCAAGGGTGAGCACCCGGAATGGGGCACCAACTGCTTTGATCTGGGCCGCAGTGAGGTGCGCTCGTTTTTGTTCTCCTCGGCCATGTTCTGGCTGGATATGTACCACGCCGACGGCCTGCGTGTGGACGCGGTGAGTTCCATGCTCTATCTGGACTACGGCCGCAATGGCGACGCATGGATGCCCAACGTCTACGGCGGACACGAAAATCTGGAGGCCATTGACTTTTTCCAAAAGCTCAACACCGCCATTTTTGCCGCCCATCCGGACGTGCTGATGATCGCCGAGGAGGCCACCGCATGGCCCATGGTGACAAAGCCTGTGGATCAGGGAGGTCTGGGCTTTAACTTCAAGTGGAACATGGGTTGGATGAATGACATGTGCCACTATCTGAAGATGGACCCCATCTACCGCCAGCACCACCACAGGGATCTCACCTTCTCCCTTATGTACGCCTTCAGCGAGAACTACGTCCTGCCCATCTCCCACGACGAGGTGGTGCACATGAAGGGTTCCCTCATGGGCAAGATGCCCGGGGATGACTGGCTGAAATTTGCCGGGGTGCGTACCTTCTACACCTATATGCTCACCCACCCGGGCAAAAAGCTGATGATCATGGGCAGTGAGTTCGGCCAGTTTAACGAGTGGCACTACGAGCACTCGCTGGACTGGCATCTGCTGGACTACGAGCCCCACCGCCGTCTCCATCAGTTCTTCAAGGACGCCAACGCCCTGTATCTGGAGCAGCCTGCCCTTTGGGAGCAGGACTGCGACTGGGCCGGCTTTGAATGGCTGGAGGCCGATGACGCCGCCGCCAACACTGTGGCCTTTGTCCGCCGGGACAAGCAGGGCGCTCCCCTGCTGGTGGTGTGCAACTTCTCCCCTGTGCGCCGCTGGGGCTATCGGCTGGGCGTACCCGCTCCGGGCCGCTACGTCCCCCTGTTCAATACCCAATGGGCCCAGTACGGCGGCAGCGGCGAGGGCGACCGGGAGCCGATATCGGCTCAGGACATCCCGTGGCAAAATAAGGCGCAATCCATGCAGATCGATCTGCCCCCCATGAGTGCGGTCATCTTCCGTCCCGAGGAGCAGACAAGCTTACAACAAGAATCTTGAGGTGATCGGAATGAAGAAAGAATGTGTGGCAATGCTATTGGCCGGAGGTCAGGGCAGCCGTTTGTATGCGCTGACCAGTCACGTGGCCAAACCGGCGGTCCCCTTCGGGGGCAAGTTCCGCATCATCGACTTCCCCCTGTCCAACTGCGTCAACTCAGGCATCGACACCGTAGGCGTGCTCACCCAGTACCGTCCGCTGGAGCTCAACAGCTATATCGGCTCCGGCCAGCCGTGGGATCTTGACCGATCCGACGGCGGCGTACATATTCTGCCCCCCTATATGCGGGAGGGCGATCAGGGCACCTGGTACAAGGGTACCGCCAACGCCATCTACCAGAACATCGGCTTTCTTGACCTGTACGACCCGGAGTATGTGGTCATCCTGTCCGGCGACCACATCTACAAGATGGACTATTCCCTCATGGTGGAGCACCACAAAAAGGTCAACGCCGCCTGCACCATCTCCGTGCTGGAGGTCACCATGGAGGAGGCCACCCGTTTCGGCATCATGAACGTAGATGAAAACGATGTCATTTACGAATTCGAAGAAAAGCCCCCTCAGCCCAAGAGCAATCTGGCCTCCATGGGCATCTACGTCTTTACCTGGTCCAAGCTGCGTCAGTACCTGATCTCCGACGAGGCCGACCCCAACTCCTCCAACGACTTTGGCAAAAACATCATTCCGGCCATGCTGGCCGCCGGGGAGAAGCTGGCCGCCTACCGCTTCCAGGGCTACTGGAAGGACGTGGGCACCATCGACTCTCTGTGGGACGCCAACATGGACATGCTGGCTCCTCACAGCAGCATCGATCTGCACGACCCCTCCTGGCCCATCTACGCCCGTACTCCGGTCAAGCCCCCCCATTTCACCGGCCCGGAGGCCAGCGTCTCCCACTCGCTGCTCACCGGCGGCTGTGAGGTGTATGGCACGGTGGAGAACTCCATTCTCTTCCACTCCGTCACCGTGGAGGAGGGCGCTCAGGTACGCTACTCCATCCTCATGCCCGGTGTCACCGTCAAGGCCGGTGCAAAGATCGAATACTCCATCGTAGCCGAAAACGCCGTCATCGAGGCCGACGCCTGTGTGGGTACGCCCCCGGATGGGACGGACCCGGACTGGGGCGTAGCTGTGGTGGCCGGCGGCGTCCGCATAGGCCCGGGTGCCACCGTCACCGCCCACGCCATGGTTCGTGACGATGTGAAAGGAGGTGAGCGGGTGTGAACGACCTGCACGGCATTATCTTAGCCTATCATTCCAACAGCAGTCTGGGTGAGCTGACCCGTCCCCGCAACACCTGCTCCCTGCCCTTTGGCGGCCGGTACCGCCTCATCGACTTTATGCTGTCCAACATGGTCAACGCCGGCATCAGCGACATTGGCCTGATCGTACATGAAAACTATCAGTCTCTGTTGGATCACGTAGGCTCCGGCAAGGACTGGGACCTCAGCCGCAAGCACGGCGGTCTGCGCATTCTGCCTCCCTTCAGCACCGCTGAGAGCGCCCGCCGCCAGTACCGCGGCTCCATGGACGCCCTCATCGGCGTGTCCTCCTATCTGCAGAACATCCGTCAGGACTACGTGGTGCTGGCATGGGGCGATGTGGCAGTCAACCTGTCCATTGCCGACGTGTTCCGTCAGCATCTGGCCAGCGGCTGTGATCTGACCATGGTGTGCTCCAACGCCCACCACGGTGCCGCCCCCGACTGTCAGTACCTGTGTACCGACGAGGCCGGCCGGGTCAACGACATCATCATCCACCCCGATCAGGCTCCGGACATGCCCGAATCTCTGGACATCTGCATCCTGTCCAAGTCCCTGCTGCTGGAGCTGGTAGCCGACTGCGCCGCCCACGACGTGTATGCGTTTACCCGGGGCGTGCTTATGCCCCGGATGAACAGTCTGCGCATTGATTCCTACATCTACGACGGCTATGTGGCCCGCTTCCACAGCGTGCATGATTACTACGAGCGCTCCATGGAGCTGCTGGACCGCCGGGTACGTCAGGACCTGTTTAAGCAGAACACCCCCGTGCGTACCAAGGACCGCTCCAACCCCTCCACCTACTACAGCCCCGACTCCAGGGTGGCCAACAGCCTTATTGCCGACGGTTGCATTGTGGAGGGCGAGGTGGAAAATTCCATTCTCTCCCGCGGTGTGGTGGTGGAAAAGGGCGCAAAGGTGCGCAACTGTGTGCTCATGCAGGGCACACGGATCTGTGCCGACGCCTCTTTGTCCTACGCCATTGCCGACAAAAATGTGACCATCGGCGCCGGACACAGCTTGTCCGGCCACAGCACCTATCCCATCGCCATTGCCAAGGGCAGCATCGTATAAGCTGTCCGCCTACCGGAAGTGAGGTTATTCCATGAACATACTTTTTGCTGCCTCTGAGGTTGCTCCCTTTATCAAAACCGGCGGTCTTGCGGACGTAGCCGGCTCCCTGCCCCCCGCTCTGGCCCGTCTGGGCCATGAGGTACACGTCATTCTTCCTCTTTACGAGGGTATCGGGGAGGAATGGCGCAGTCAGATGACCTTCCTGAAGTACTTTAACGTAGCTCTTGCCTGGCGTCAGGCCTACTGCGGCGTGTTTGAGCTGTGCCGGGACGGCGTCACCTACTGGTTTGTGGACAACGAGGGCTACTTCAAACGTGCCCAGCTTTACGGTCACTTTGATGACTGCGAGCGCTACGCGTTCTTTTCCCGTGCGGTGCTGGAGACCGCCGGCCAGCTCAACTGGTACCCCGACATCATCCACTGTAACGACTGGCAGACCGCTCTGATCCCCATCTACATGAAGGAGGATCGCTACCGCATCCCTCAGCTGGGCCACGCCAAAACCGTATATACCATCCACAACATCGAATACCAGGGTCGTTATGATAAGCATGTGCTGGACGACGTTCTGGGCCTGAACTGGGGCTACTTTACCGACGATATGCTGGCCTGCTACGACGACATCAACCTCATGCAGGGTGCCATTTACGCCGCCGACTATGTCACCACCGTCTCCCCCACCTACGCCGGGCAGCTTCACGATGCCTTCTACGCCCACGGTCTGGACGGGGTCATCGGCGCCAATGCCCACAAGCTGCGGGGCATCCTCAACGGCATAGACACCGCTTTGTATGACCCTGCCGTCATGACCGGCATCGCCCAAAACTTTACCCCCCGTGCCCCCGTCACCGGCAAGAGGGCCTGCAAGGCCGCCCTGCAGCGGGCAGTAGGTCTCAACCCCGCCCCCAAGGTACCCGTTATCGCCTGTGTGTCCCGTCTGGTCGGACACAAGGGCTTTGGCATGGTGGTAGAGGCTCTGGACCGCATCATGGAGATGGATGTGCAGATGGTGGTGCTGGGTACCGGCGACTGGGCCTATGAGCAGGCCTTCCGGGACGCTCAGCAGCGCTATCCCGGCCGTTTCTCCGCTCAGATCCTGTACTCCGCCGCTCTGTCCAATGTGATCTACGCCGGTTCCGACATCTTCCTCATGCCCTCGGTTTCCGAGCCCTGCGGCCTGTCCCAGATGATCGCCATGCGCTTTGGCACTGTACCTGTGGTGCGTGAAACAGGCGGCCTGCGAGACAGCGTCCCTCCCTACAATCAGTACACCGGCGAGGGCCGTGGCTTTACCTTTACCCATGCAGACGCCGAGGATATGCTGTGGGCTTTGAGACGGGCTGTGGATGTGTACAGCACCGACACCAAGGCATGGCGTGCCATCCAGAAGGCAGATATGACCGCCGACTTTACCTGGAATCAGTCCGCTAAGGAATACGAAGACATCTACCGTATCATTACCGGCTGACCGCAAAAGCACAAAACGGCTCATGACCAAATTGGTCATGATCCGTTTTTCTATACCGTCTTATGTGTGCGTTTACCGTCAGTCCAGCTGCTGCACTTGCCCCTCAAGCATGACCTTCTGCACGCGGAACATATCGTCCACAAAGACCAGATTGGCAAGCTTACCCGCCTCTACAGTGCCCAGCCGGTCATCCAGCCCCACGGACCGGGCCGGGTTGCGGGCAGCCATAAGGAAGGCCTGGGCAATGCCGCAGTTGGTGTGGG
>JAZOBP010000118.1:0-12939 GCA_045596065.1 Lawsonibacter sp.
CATCCAGCAGCCACGGGACAGCTACCCCGGCACGCCCCTGCGACGGGGGGACTACGGCCCGGAGGTGCTGGTGGTGCAGACCATGGTCAACCGCATCGCCAAGGACTACCCGGCCATCCCCGTCATCTGGCCCACGGCGGCGGTCTTTGACGGAAATACCCAGCGCTCGGTGCAGGCATTTCAGCGCATCTTCGGCCTGACTCCGGACGGCATCGTGGGCAAGGCCACGTGGTACAAGATGGTGTCTCTGTACAACGCCGTCAACGAGCTGGCCGAGCTGGTCAGCGAGGGCCAGCGGTTTACACGGGTGAACTTCCGCTACCCCGGCGTGGTGGCACAGGGGTCACGGGGAGAGTCGGTGCGTGCCCTGCAGTATATGCTGGCGGTGGTGGGGGAGTTTTATCAGATCCTCGACCCGGTGCAGGTGGACGGAGTGTTCGGCGAAAGTACGGCGGCGGCGGTGCGGGCCTATCAGCGGGCGGCGGGCCTTGCTCAGGACGGCATCGCCGGGGAGCAGACCTGGGTGCAGCTCTACCGCACCTTTGCCGGGGTGGAGCGTGAGCTTGCCCAGCGGGCCACGGGGGCTTGATTTGCAAGTCTCTGAGCCCGAAAAAGAAAATCGAAAATTTTTGAAAAAAGGGCTTGCATTTATAAATCGGGTGTGGTACTATATCTAAGCTGTCCGGAACACCGGGCGGTGACTTCCGGGTGTGGCGAAGTTTGGTATCGCGCTTGAATGGGGTTCAAGAGGCCCTGAGTTCGAATCTCAGCACTCGGACCATGAAAAGACCACGGTTTTGATAGAAACCGTGGTCTTTTCAATTAAATCCACCCTGCCGGGTGGGAGAAATCGTCCTCGACGATGAAAATCCCGTTGGGGATGAAATCCGGCTCGACGCCGGATGGGTGGATTTTATTTCATCAAAGCCCGTGGCTTTGGTTTCATCCGAACTTGTTCGGATTTCATCCTTGCGAAAGCAAGGATTTCATTTTATACTGCGGTTGAGGTGATTGCTGTGGCCGAAAATAAATTGGCAGATATGTCAACCGATTTTGCGGTGAAAGTGCTGAAACTGACCGATGGAATGAAAGGGCATTACGCTCTGGTCAATCAGCTGGAGCGCAGTGCCACCACCATTGGTGCCAACATTCGGGTGGCCAAGTATGCCCACAGCAAACCGGATTTTGCGTCCAAACTGCAAATTGCATTGAAAGAATGTTATGAAACGGAATACTGGCTGGAACTGATGCAAAAGGCTGAGCTGCTCCCGGAGGAGACGATCAAGATATATTTGCATGATTGCGGCAGTATTCGACGGATGTTGATTGCGTCCCTCAACACGGTGAAAGCGAATCGGTAAATGCGAAAAAGGACTGTTACTCGGATGGAGCAGCAGTCCTTTTTGTTTTGCTTAAATCCGTTGGGGGATGAGGGGTGCCGGAAAAGGCCGGTACTTGCCCCGGCGGCGGTTTTGGCGGCGGGTATGGGGAGGGGGCCGGGGCGTAATAGCTTGCCGTCAGGCCGGTATAGCCCAGCGCCTTGATGTCGGCGTAGCGGAAGTTGTAGGCGGCCTTGGTGTGCTTGCCGGTGGCCAGATAGCGGATGCAGCTGTGGGCGTAGCGGTCGATCTGGGTCAGGCTGGCGGTGGTGTTGATCAGGGGGAAGTACCATCGGGCCCAGGTCAGCTCGTTGTCCACCGGGTTTTCAAAGAGCTTTTTCTGGAAGGAGCGGACAAAGGCACGGGCGGCGTGGATGCCGTCCAGACCCTTACGGGCACGCCAGCGGGCAAGGGCTCGGGCTTTACGGCGCATTTTGGCCTTGAGCTTGGTCACGGACACGGGGGACACGTCTACCACGCCCTGCCGGTAACAGATGCCCAGAAAGCTCCACATCTGGCCCGGGGCGCTGCGCTCCTCCTTGGCGGGATTGACCTGCAGGCCGCACCGCTCCAGCTCCCGGAGCAGAAAGTCGACGTGGCCCTCCAGCTCCGACCGGGTGGGGGCAAAGAGGATCATGTCGTCGGAGTAGCGGGCGTAGAGCACTCCGGCCTGCCGGAAATGGTGATCCAGATGAGACAGGTAGAGATTGGCCAGAAAGGTGGAGATGGGGGTGCCGGCCATGATGCCCTTTTCCTCCCGGAGGAGGGTGCCCCGGTCGTACACTCTGGGGTCGGTGAGCAGGCCGGTGAGAAAACGGCAGGTGTCCGGCTCGTCCCACAGCGCCTGTGTCAGCAGGGGCAGGAGGCGGCTGACGGGGACGGAGTTGAAGTAGTTGCTGATGTCGGTTTTGTAAGACCACATGGCCCCTATGTCCGGGTGGCCGGTGAGGGTGCGGACAGCGTCACGTACCCCCTTATGGGGACGGAAGGAGTAGAGATTGGGGGCAAACAGGCGGTCGTATTTGCGCTGAAGCAGGAAGGTCAGCAGCTTGAGCAGCCGGTTTTCGTCGTCGGAATAGGTGTAGACCACACGCTTTTTGGCCGTGTGCAGCTTGCTCAGCAGCCGCTTTTGGGGAGGGGCGAAGCAGCCGCCCTGCAAGATATGCTCGGCAAGAGGGCGGTAGGCGGCGGTGCGGACAAAGTCCTCCAGAGCCTGCTCCTCCTCCCGGCTGAGGTGGCCGCCGGAACGCTTGTAAAGGAAAAACTCCTGCCATGCACCGGGGTCGTTGAGAGAGGATAAAAGGGACATGGGATGGGCCTCCTCACAGTAGGATAGAGAAAAAGGGGTCAGGCGATGCCCCGTCTGCCCGGAGGGCCGGGTGGAAACACCGCCTGACCCGGAAAAACGGGTCGGAAAAAACTTAAAACACGAAGATCGTGATACCGGGCCGTACACAGACCGGCTGCCTGCGAAGCCGGAAAAGTGGTCTGTGCCGGGCCCACCACAGGCGCAGATGCGTTTCCGCCCGTTTTCGACGGGGTTACGGCAGGATGTCCCTCACCCGCTGGACCACATAGGGGGTGTCGTTGCGGTAGTCCGAAAAGAAGTGGGTACAGGCCACGCCCTGCTCCTTCATGCGGCGGCCCTGTGCCTCCACATGGCGGCGGGCACGGGTGTCGTCGCTGGAGAGAAGAAAGACTGCCGCCTGTGTTTTGTCCTGCCGGCAGAGCAGAAAGGCCGCCGGATACTCCGGGTCGGTCAGGATCACGTCCCGGCGCAGCTCATAGGCCGGAAACTCCTGCAAAAGCAGGCGGTGGAAGTACTCCTGCACCCCACCCGGCGCATTGTAGGCGGAGGGGACGGGGACGGGATCGCCGGTGACCAGCCGTGCATTGCGCAAAAGCCTGCGGGGGATGCGCTCCCTGACGAAAAGATCGGCCTGCTCACCGGCCTTTACCGAGGATACGCCGGGGTCATCGTTGATGCAGTATACGGTGTAGGGGTGGTCGTAATCCATGTCGATGTACACCCGGTCGCCCAGGCCGATGCCCCCTTGAAGCACAAGGCCGGACAGATCGCCCCGGCCGGGGTGAAGCTCCAGCGCAAAGGGCTGTGTGTCCGGGGAGGGGGGCGCGGCAGGGACAGGCTCGGTAACAGGGATAGACCCGGTGGCTTCGGGGGCGGTGACGGGAGCGGTGCCAACGGGAGGGGGAACAAGCTTTTCCCGCAGGCGTGCCATAGGGTAGCAAAGGCCGCAGCCGGTACACAGGGCGGTCTGGCCGCCGGGATTCATCTGCAGGGTACCGCCGCAGAGATCACAGGTGATTTTCATAGTATCTTACCTCCGTAAATGTTCCATGGCTTGAACAGGGCCAAAAGCAGCAGCGCCGCACCCATGCACCCGGCGGTGAGGGCCAGCAGCTGACCGCCGCTGTCCAGAAGCAGGGCGCCCAGAAACTGGCAAAGACACACAAGGCCGAACAGCAGCCACATCACCCCTGCAGCCGGGGCGTCTTTGGCCGGGGCACCCTTGGTCGGGGCGGAGCGGGGCTTGGGTGCGGCCGGGGGAGTGGGGAGAAGCTCGCCCAGCCGCTCCGGGCCGTATTGGACGCCGCACCGGAGGCAGCAGGCCTGCGTGGGGCTGAGTACCTTGAGCGGGCCTGCGCATACGTCGCATTTCAACATCCCGGTCACCTCCGTCACACGCTGCAGGCAAACAGGCTCAGCAGATAGCGCACGTCACGGTTGTCCAGACCGTAGGCGGCGATGAGCTCCTTTTGGATCTGGCGCAGGGCCTCCTTGTCCCGGCTGTCGTTGGCGGCCAGAATGGCGGACTTGTACCGGTCGTATTCCCGGGCGGTCATGTTGCGTTCCATATCAGTACCTCCTTGTTGATTTTGGGATAGTCCCTTGCTGCAGGTACAGTATGGCACGGCAACGGTACAATAAATTGGACTTTCAAAACAGAGGGCAAAAAAAACAGAGCCTTACCGGAAGGCTCTGTTGAGGGAACTAATTTTGGCTTGCGGTCTGGGGTGCGGATGATTTTGCACCCATGGGGAGGAAGAAGGAGACGGTCAGCACGACCACGGCCACAAGCAGGGCATTGAGGAAGGGGGTGGCAAAGCCGCCCATAAGGGAGGCGGCGTAGACGGCCACAAAGGTGATCAAAGCCATGAGCATGCCCGTGCCGCAGCCGGCAGGGGGAGGCGGCGTCTGGGGGGGACGGGTGACGGTGACCTTGTTGCCCCTGATCTGGACGGTCTGACCGTTGCGTGTGGTGGTCTTGGTGCTGCCGTTGGTCTTATTGGCACCGCCGCCGGTTTTTGCACCGCCGGTCTTGTTGGTGCTGCTGTTGGTCTTGTTGGTGCTGCTGTTGGGCTTATTGCTGCCGCCGGTTTTTGTGCCGCTGTTGGACTTATTGCTGCCGCCGGTGGACTTGTTGGTGTTATTGGCGCCGGTGTTGGTCTTTTTTGGGGGCTCGGCGGTGTAGGGCTTGCCGCTGAGGGCCCTGACGTAGGTGTGGCAGAGGACATCGGCCTTTTGGCGGTCCATGAGGTAGACATTGCACAGGGTGTCCACCGAGGTGAGGATCAGGGGCTTGGCCTCGGAGTAGGGCTTGCCCAGAGCGCCGGCCAGACGCTCCACACAGCCGGACTTGATCAGCAGCTCCAGCTGGGCACGCTCGGCCTTGAGGTCGGGGGCGATGTCGATAAACACGGCCAGAAGGCGGTCGGGCTCGGTGAGGTATTCCACACCGGGGGAAGTGTAAATGAGACACAGTGCCTCGGAGAGGGTTTTGGGAGCGCTCATAGCAGGTTCACCTCAATACAGTATTGCATTGATTGTAGCCCCTTTGCGCAGTTTCGTCAAGAATGAAATTTCTCCGGCCGGGGCGGGAATAGAGCTTTCTTTTTCTGTCGAAATGTGGTAGAGTATAGGCTGATATATTATTTTAAGAGGAGAGCTGCATATGGCAAAACCTCCCATCGGCGCAAAGCTGAAAACCAAGAACAACCGTATTGTCATCGTGGAGCAGGAGCTTGGCTTCGGCGGTCAGGGTACGGTGTACCGGGTCAGCTATGACGGAAAGCCCAAGGCGCTCAAGTGGTATCACAGCCGTATTTTCAAGACACAGGAGAAGCTGGAGCGCTTTTATGAAAATGTAAGCACCAACGTGGAAAACGGCCCTCCCTCCCCGGAGTTTCTCTGGCCGGAGGATGTGACCCAGATCAAAAACGGCTCCTTTGGCTACATCATGGACCTGCGTCCGCCCCGTTTTCATGAGCTGTCCCGGCTGCTGGTGGGGCGCAAGGTGCGCTTTAAAAGCTACGCAGTGCGCATCCGGGCCATGCTCAATCTGGTGTCCGCCTTCCGCATCCTGCACAACGAGGGCTACGCCTATCAGGATCTGAACGACGGGAACTTCTTCTTTGACCCCGAGACCGGCGACTGCCTCGTCTGCGACAACGACAACGCCCTGTATCAGGGCAAGCACACGGGTATTTTGGGCAAGCAGCGGTATATGGCACCCGAGATCGTGCTGGGGCAGAAGTTGCCGGATAAGAATACCGACCGGTTTTCCATGTCGGTCATTCTGTTTATGATGCTGGTGGCCTTCCATCCGCTGGAGGGCAAGTACTCCACGCCCCCCTGCATGACACGGGAGTATGAGCGGCTGTTCTACGGGGAAAAGCCGGTGTTTATCTTCGACCCGGAGGACGAGCGCAACCGGCCCGACCCGGTGCTGGGCCGACATGCACAGGCCCTGTGGCAGCAGCTGCCCGACTTCATCCGTGCGGCCTTTGTCCGGAGCTTTTCCAAGGACGCAATGACCTACGACCCGGAGACGGGCCGGTACAAAAAGGCCCGCATCATCGAACGGGAGTGGCTGGGTCTGCTCTCACGGCTGGAAAGCAGCATCTTTACCTGCGCCTGCGGCGACGAGATGATCGTGGATCAGCTGCCGGCATGGTGCCCCTCCTGCGGCGAGGAGGTACCCATCTGGAACCGCCTGCACCTGAAAAAGTACGACGTACCCCTGCACCCCGGTGTGCGGCTGCTGCGCTGTCAGGTGGGGGAGTGTGCCGACCGGCAGGCGCTGGACACGGTGCTCACCGTCCACGCCGACACGGAAAAGCCTCAAATGTATTTCATCACCAACGACAGCGGCACCGGCTGGAAGTGCGTGACCACCAAGGGACAAAACGTGAACCTGCCCCCTAAGGAAAAAATGCCCGTTCGGCCCGGTATCAAGGCTGATGTGCTGGGCAGCACCTTTGAGATCATATAATCACCTATAAGGAGAGAAAACATTATGATGGATCTGTATATTCCCAGAAGAGTCATGACCCTGTTCCTGCTCATTGACAGCTCCGGCTCCATGAGCGTCAACGGCAACATGGGTAAGGTCAACGGCGCCATTGAGGAGATGATCCCCCTGCTGCGGGACGTGTCCGACGAGCAGAGCGATGCGGAGATCAAGCTGGCGGTGCTGGAGTTCTCCTCCGGCTGTCAGTGGGCCACCGGCGACGACGGCCCGGTGTCTCTGGACGACCTTGAGTGGAACGACATGACCGCAGGGGGCCTGACCGATATGGGTGCGGCCTTCCGGGAGCTGGACAAAAAGCTCAGCCGCAAGGCCTTTATGAACAATGCCGCAGGCAACTACGCACCGGTGATCATCCTCCTGTCCGACGGCGAGCCCACCGACGACTACATGTCCGGGCTGAAGATGCTCCAGCACAACAACTGGTTCCGCCACGCCGTGCGTGTGGCCATCTCGGTGGAGAGCTCCGCCGATTACGTGCTGACCGAGTTTACCGGCAGCACGGAGACGGTGCTGCGCTACGACAGCCAGAAGAGCGATCTGAAAAAGCTGCTGACCCGTTTGGCGGTGGTGTCCTCCACCATCCAGAGCCACAGTCAGGGCGTGGATGACCCCGACGAGCAGCCGGAGCGCAACCGTATTGGCGATCATCCCCTTCCCCCTGAGGAGACGCTGGAGCCGGACAATCAGACCGCCAAGCAGATCATTGACATCATCCGTGAGGAGGACAAGGAAGAAAAGAAGGCCAAGGGCGGCAAGAAGAACAGCAAGGACGACAGCATGGACGGTGTCTGGGACATCGAGTGGTAAGCGAACATGAAAATGGTTGAGTTTTTCCGCCGGCTCTTTGGGGGCGGACGCACCGCACGGCAGGAGCCTTTGGCGCAGCCTGCGGATGAGGCGGTCACCGAGTCTGCCGCTGAGACGGAAACGGAGGCGGTCACCGAGCCTGCCGCTGAGACGGAGCCTGCCGCTGAGCCGGCAGCCGGGGCGGGGCAGGAGGGCCAAACTCTGGCCTTTGACGACCTGATGGCGGTGACGTGCATTGGCTACAGCCACATTAAGCACGGCACGGTCTGTCAGGACAGCTCCCTGTGCCACAGGGGGGACGGCTTTCGGCTGATCGCCGTTTCCGACGGTCACGGCAGCTCGTCCTTCCCACGCAGTGACCGAGGCTCCCGGCTGGCCTGCCGGGCGGCCCTTGAGGCCTGTGAGGCTCTGGTGAGTGCCGGTAAGCCCGAAGATCGGGAGCAGGCGGCCGGAGCATTGTGTGAGGACATCGTGGCCCGCTGGCGGGCGGCGGTGCTGGCCGACTGTGAGGCCCAGCCCTTTGATGAGCAGACGCTGGAGGGCGTATCGGAGAAGTATCGGGAGCACTATCGGCTGGGCCGGCATGTGGAGCATGCCTACGGCGCTACGCTGATCGCCGTGCTTCACGCTCCCTTTGGCGTGCTGGCCCTGCGCTGCGGCGACGGCGAGTGCGTGGCTGTGGATGCATGGGGACGGATGACAAGGCCCATCCCGTGGAACGACAAGTGCGATGTGAATGTGACCACCTCCCTGTGCGACCGGAATGCCCCGGAGGAGTTCCGCTGGGTGTGGCTGGACGAGGTCCCTGCCGCCATCTGGATCGGCACCGACGGGGTGGACAACTCCTACTCGGTGGCGGAGGAGCTGGACGAGTTCTACGCCAATCTCAGCGTCCGGGCCGGTGACGGCGGCTGCTCCGGGGTAAAGGGGGAGCTGGAGGAATTTTTGCCCGTGCTCACCCAACGGTGCAGTCAGGACGATGTTTCCGTGGCCGGTATGGTGGATGTGGCCGGGCTGGCGCTGGCCCGGCTGAATCTTATGGAGCGGCTGGAGCGGCAGAAGGCCCTGCGGGAGCAGGAGCAGCTGCGCCGCCGGCGCAAGACGCTGGAGCGTTCCATACAGGAAAAGGAGCGGGCCCTGACCGCCGCCGGCGGCACCGACCAGGGGCTGCTGGAGGAGCTTGCACGGCTGCGTGAGCAGTACCGTCAGCTGCCGGAATAACCGACAAAAGAGGGGGGCGGAGCATATGATGACGGAGGATCTGCGTGCCCTGCCGCCCATTGAGACCTTTAAGCTGGGCAGCCGGTACTACTTTGCCCGTCTGTCCCAGGGGGACAGGGTGTGGTACCGGCAGATCTACGATGCCTGGCTCACCGGCGCCACCCATGTGGAGCTGGAGATGCCGGGGACGGGCTTCGTCACCCCGGAGGGCACCCCCTTTCGGGAGCTGGTGCTGGCGGTGGTGGAGGATAACCCCCATCTGTTCCATGTGGAGCGCAGCCATTTTCACTACCGGCGCACGGGAGAGCGGGTGTCCATCACCAGCAGCAGCATCTATACGCCCCGGCAGTTTCAACAGACCTATGAGCAGCTTCGCAGGCGGGTGAGCACCATACTGGCGGCCGCCCGGAAGTACCCGGACGAGCTGAGCCGGGTGCGGTTTGTCCATGACTATCTGGCGGCCTCCATCACCTACGATCCCTGTGAGGACGACCCGGTTTTGTCCCGGCAGGCCCATACCGTCGCCGGGGCGCTGCTCAACCGCCGGTGTGTGTGCGACGGCTATGCCAGAGCCTTTCGGCTGCTGTGTGACCGGCTGGGCATCTCCTGCATCGTGGTGGTGGGCCGGGGGCCCATGGACGGCTCCGGCGAGGGCCACGCCTGGAACATGGTCAAGCTGGACTCGGTGCCCTACCACGTGGATGTGACGTGGGACAGCATGAACACCGACGGCAGACTGGTCAAGGATTTTGAGTTTCTCCGCTGCGACGGGGCGGCGGCACGACGCCACGCATGGGATCGGGCAAAGTACCCGGCCTGTCCGGCGGATCATCCCCGGCGGGAGCCTGTTTTGGACAGCCCGGAGGATTTGGAAGCCGAGCTGGTAGCGCATCTGCAGGCCAGACACCACGGCTTTATGCTGCGCCTTGGCCCCACTCTGGCCCAGCCCGGTGTCTTTGCCGCCCGGCTGGAGCCGCTGCTGGACCGACACAGCCGACTGTGTCCGAAAAAGGGCACGCTGGTCTATTATTTTTACGAGAAATACGCATATGTGGAGTTTGAATACATCAAAACTGCGCAGGGAGGTGGGCAGACCCCGTGAAGGACATCCAAACCATAGAAAAGGGCCTTGCGGAAAGCTGGCAGACCCTGAGCCGGCAGCACTGGCGCTGCGGGGCTCAAAAACAATTTGAGGCGCAGCGGGTCGTGCCCATGCTGGCGCAGATCCACCGGCTGGACGAGCTGGCGGATGAGATCGACCGGCTGTGTGCCGCTGCCGAAGCGGCCGCTGCCTCCGTCCGGGAGCCGGACGAGGATGAGGAACAAGAGGAGAGAGATACATGGCAGAACGATTGAGCGCACGGCTGACGGATATGCTGGCGGAATACCTGAGTGAGGCCGCACTGGTCCATCAGGAGCGCTGCATCCACGAGGTGGGCATCGTGGACTTCGCCAACGAGGCCAAACAGGATATTGACGCCAAGATGAAGGCCCTTGAGGTGGAGTACCGCACGGTCACCGATCAGGAAAAGGAGAAAAACCTCCAGCGGGAAAGCACCCTCAATTACCACCTGAGCTACATTGCCAACATGAAAAACATGCTGGAGAAGGCCTTCCCGGAGGAACGGGTGAACTTTGACAACGTATGCCTTCCGTGGCGTGTGGACGATCTGACCAAGTTCTATGACTATCTGTATTCCACCATCAACAAGATCAAGGACACCACCCTCAGCGGCGGCTTGAAGAAGCTGGTGGGCTACAACGGCTGGAAGGGCAACAACGAGGCCGCCGGTGAGCTGTGGCTGCAGCTGTACGAGGTGGAGGAGCGCAAGCAGAAGGAAAAGGCCGCTCTGCTGCCCCAGTACGACAAGTTCTGCAAGTCGGAGGCGGCCCGCATCCGGGTGGAGCAGGACAAGCTGAACCGTGCCCTCAAAAAGAAGCTGGACGACAAGACGGCGGAAAATAAGCCCATCAAGGCCGAGTTTGAAAAGCGGCTCAAGCGGCTCATGGGCGACCCACGGGTGGACAGGATCGAGCAGGAGCTGCGTCTGGTTGGGCCCATGGTGGGCAAGAGCGAGGGGTGGCAGCACTATACCCCGGCCACCCAGCTGCCCACAGAGCTGCTGCTGGCCCGTACCCTTGAGCTGTCCTCGGCGCTGCAGGCCTACAACTGGCATCCCTTCAGCAAGATCACGCCCGGTGATTTTCTGGACCCCTATGCCCGGCAGTTCTCCTTCTACAACCCGAAGGTGCAGGGCTTTGTGGTGCCGGAGACCTTTTTGGTGGACTATCAGCTGCTTGTGTGGGCGGAGAGTGACGGGGATGTGGCTGAGTTTGCCGCACTGTGCCGGGACGTGGTGCTGCGTCAGCTACGCTTTATGCCCCTTAAGAGCACACGCTCCGTCTTCGTAGACCCCAAGGGGCTGGGCCACAGTATGCGCAGCCTCATTAAGCTGACCAAGGAAAAGGGCGGCTGCGGCGTGTGTGAGCTGGTCACGTCGGGCGAGGACATCGCCAAGGCCATGACCGGGCTGCGGGAGTATGTGACCAAGGTGCGCCAGACCCTTACCGAGGCCGGGGCGGTGGACACCACCGTGTACAATGCCCGGCCCGAGGTGAAGCAGAAGATCCCCTACACCACCCTTGTGGTCCATGACTTCCCCTGCGGCTTTACCGCACAGGCGGTGGAGGACCTGCGCACCGTCATCGAGCAGGCCAACGAGTGCGGCTTTACCGTGCTCATCTCCCGCAGCAAGGAGGACCCCATCGAGGACAAGGCCAAGGACCTGTTTTACAGCTACAAGTCCGGTCGGCGTCTGGAGTACCGGGGGGAGAAGTGCGTGCTCCACGACGGGGATTATGACTTCCCCCTGCGGCGCATGCCCGTGGAGGTCAGCGAGGACTTTCTGGCCGAGTACAATCAGGCCTACAGCTACCGTCCGCCGGTGAAAAACGGCTTTTTTGACCACATGACCGACGGGTACATGGCACAGCCCTTTAAGGGCAGCTCCGCCAGGGAGATCCGCTTCCCCTTTGCCGTGGACGGCGAGGGGGCGGTGCAGGAGCTGGTGCTGGACAGCGATCTGAAGTCCTACGGCCTCATCATCGGCGGCACCGGCGCAGGCAAGACCTCTCTGCTGCACACCATCATCAACAGCGCCGCACTCCACTACGCCCCGCAGGAGCTGGAGCTGTGGCTGATCGACTACAAGCTGACCTCCTTTGACTTTTACAAGCGCAACCCCCTGCCTCACGTGCGGCACATCGTCATGGACGAGTCCGACGTGCTGACCTACAGCGTGGTGGACGAGCTGCGCATTGAGTACGCACGCCGTCAGCGTCTGTTTAAAAAGGCAGGGGCCAAGGACTTTGCCGACTACCGGGACAAGGGCAACGACCTGCCCCGTCTGCTGGTGCTGGTGGACGAGACCCACCTGATGAGTCAGGCGCTGGCCGACGACCCGGAGTACAAGCAGCACATGCACAACATCATCGCACAGGCCCGTTACACCGGCATCAACATCCTCTTTGCCGACCAGAAGTACTCCGCTCTGGGCGGTCTGTCCGGCTGCATGAGCGATATGTACGTGCGTATCAGCCTGAAAAACGACATGGAACAGGTCAAGGACACTCTGGGCGTGTACAACCTGTCCTCGGTGGACGAGGACATTGCCGCCTCCATTCAGGCCATGCCTGCCGCCGCTGCCGGCACCATGATCTACAAGCATGAGGAGCGCAACCCCGACGACCCCAAGACCAAGCTGGTGCGCTACGACCACATCAGCTGCCTCTATGCCGACACGCAGGCCTTTGCCGCCGCCATCCGGGCCGTGGGAGCAAAGGCCGGGGACGGGGACTGGCCCTGTGAGGTCTACGAGGGCCCGGCCCGACTGGGCTATGACGAGAAGGCCATCGACGCCTACGAGCAGCGCAACCCCCTGAAGCCGGGGGAGGGAGACCGGTTCTACATCGGCTCGCCCCGTGGCATGGGCCGGTGCTTCCACTTCAGCCTCAAACGGGAGGACGAGGGGGAGAACATCCTGCTGGTGGGCGCTCAAAACGAGCTGCGTGCCCCGCTGGTGTCCAACACCATCCGCAGCGCCCTGCGCCACGGCTACCGTGTGGTGGTGCTGGTGCCCCGGGTGAGCATGTTCTACAAGAAGAACAAGGAGTTTGTCCTCTCTCTGGCCGCACAGTTC
>JAZOBP010000119.1:0-3545 GCA_045596065.1 Lawsonibacter sp.
GGTGGTGTAGGCGGCGACGTAGCCGACGTTGTCGTTGCCGATCTCCAGGCTCTTCAGACCGGCAGCGATACCGGCCAGATAACGGGCCTGATAGGCGCGGCCAAAGTAGTTGTTGAAGTTGGTCTCGTTGCTCTTGTAGCCGGTGCCGTGAGAGAAGATGACCTCGGGATAGGTCTGGGCAGCCTCTTCCATGGCGTCAATGTAGCCGAAGGAGATGCCGAAGATGATGTCAGCACCCTGACCGACCAGAGTATCGACAGCGGACAGGACCTGCTGCTTGTCCTCGGGGACCTCGTCCACGATGAACAGCTGCTTCTCGGGATCCAGACCGAGCTTCTTCATGCCGTTGACAATGCCGTTGTGGTGAGCGAAGGTGTAACCGGCGGTGTCGTTCTTGCTGTTGATGTAGATGGCGCCGACGGTCAGATCGGCATCAGCAGCGGGGGCGGAGCTGGCGGCGGGGGTGCTGCCGCAAGCGACCAGGGACAGGGTCATAGCCATAGCCATAACCAGCGCAAGGAACTTCTTCATGTTGGATTTCCTCCTTAGTATTTTGGATTCTCCTATTTTATTAAAAATGGACTGTGCCACTTTTAACCACAGTTAGTCCGCAAAGGTGATGCCGTCGGTCTCACTCATGGCGGCCACCCGGGCCAGAGACTCCACCCGCAGGCCGGAAGCACGCAGCTGGTCACCGCCGGGCTGGAAGGCCTTTTCGATGGCAATGCCGGCACCCACAAGCTCGGCCCCGGCGTCCCTGACCAGCTTGGCAAGGCCGCGCAGTGCCTCGCCGTTGGCGAGGAAGTCATCGATGAGCAGCACCTTGTCTCCGGGGTGGAGGTACTCCTTGGAGACCACCACATCGTATACCTTGCCGTGGGTGAAGGACTCCACCTTGGCGGTGTAAACATCGGGAGAGATGTTGCGGGACTGAGACTTCTTGGCAAAGACCACCGGGCAGCCAAAGTGCCGGGCGGCCAGACAGGCAATGCCGATGCCGGAGGCCTCGATGGTGAGGATCTTGTTGATCTCACAGCCGTCAAAGCGGCGCTTGAACTCGGCGCCCATGGCGTCAAAAAGCTCCACATCCATCTGGTGGTTGAGGAAGCTGTCCACCTTGAGTACCTCGGTGCCTCGGATTATTCCGTCCTTGCGGATGCGCTGCTTTAATTGCTCCATGACCGGTCTCCTTTTTCGACAAGAAAAAATACATCTTTATTCTACCGAATTATTTTGGAAACTGCAATGGTTTCTGGAAATATTTACGGCAAAATTATGACAGAGTTTTTTTCTTCAAAGGGGTGCGTCTGCCGTTGGGGTGCTGGATCACGGTGTTGTCCAGCTGGGCACGGAGATTTCCGGTGACCGAGTCGATATATTCCCGGCGCAGAGCGTCCCGTTCGGCGGTCTCCTCCGGGGTAAGGCCCTCGGTTTTGGCCTTCCGGGCCAGAGCGTTGATGCGGTCGATCTTGTCCTGTGTCATAATAAACTCCTTTAGATATATCGTTCCAGAACGATCATAATGCGGCCCTTGCGGGACTGGCCCTGCACCTCGGTCACCACACACTTGCCAAGGCCGCGGCAGGTGAGCACATCGCCCTGAGCCACCGCCCGGTCGCACTTGGTGCATTCCCGATGATTTAGGCTGACCCTGCCGGCGCTGACCAGATCGGCGGCCTTGCCCCGGGACAGAGAAAAACCGCTGGCCAGTACGGCGTCCAGACGCAGGGTGGCCACAGTATCCCGGATGGTGCGGACCTGAGGGGGCGCAACGGTAAGCGCACTGAGGGCGATGGGGGCAAGGCGCACCTTCCAGCGGCCGGCGCTCTCCCATTGAGACAGCAATATGGGCACGGCGTCCGTCATGGCCAGCAGATGCCAGCCGTCCTCTCCCTGCAGAATGTCACCCAGCAGCTCACGGGTGATGCCCAGACCCATAAGGGAGCCGAGAATGTCCCGGTGGGTCAGTCTGGTGTCTCTGGGGAAGGTGCAGCGCAGAGCGGACAGGCAGCCGTCCGGGTCGCTCAGCCAGTCCTCCTGCTCCTGCCAGTCGGGCAAAAACACGCAGATCTGACGCTCTGCACCCTCGTAGCCACCAAAAAAGAAATGCCGGGGATGTCCGCAGGCGGCCAGCAGGTCAGAAAGACTTGCCTGCTGAGCGGGGGAGAGAAACTGGGTGTGGGCGGGGACGCCCCGGTCCCGGGCCAACTCCAGCTTGTCCAGAGCACGGGCAAGCAATACCCGTTCCTCGCCGTCCCGGGCGCATTTGTTCAAAAGTTCGGTTTTGGTCACGGTTTCACCCCATATTTGGCCTGACCGGGCGGTAAACAGCCTGTTTTTAAAAAATGAAAGACACCCCCGGTTGGAGCCGGGGGTGCGGTATGGTCATTTGTGATAGAGCTTGTTGGTCTGATACTGAGGCTCGGTGGTGAGCATCAGTCCCAGCTTTTTGTAGGTGACGCTGTCGGCGGGGGAGAGCATAACAGAGCAATGGGCCTGACAGTTTTTCAGCCGGCCCAGACACTCCAGAGCCTTTTGAGCCAGGGGGTCGGTGTTGGCAGAGGTGGCCAGAGCGATGAGCACCTCGTCGCTGTGCAGACGGGGATTGGCCGAGCCCAGATGACGCACCTTCAGGGTCTGGATCGGCTCGATGGAGGACTCGGAGATCAGGTGCACCTCATGGTCAATGCCGGCCAGAGCCTTCAAAGCATTGAGCAGGGCGGCGGCAGAGCAGCCCATAAGCTCGGAGGTCTTGCCGTCTACAATGGTGCCGTCGGGCAGCTCAATGGCCATGGCAGGCTCGCCGCTGTCCCGGGCGGCCTCCAGAGCGGGGGTCACACAGGTGCGGTCGCTGGTCTTAAGATCCATCTGGCTCATAAGAGTCTGGAGTTTTTCCAGCTCGGTGGTGCAGTCTATGCCCTGACGGCTGCTGCACGCAGCCACAAAGTAGCGCCGGATGATCTCCTGACAGGAGGCCTCACGGCAGGCTTCGTCATTGATAATACAGTTGCCGGCCATATTCACCCCCATGTCCGTGGGGGACTTGTAGGGGCAGGTGCCCATGATCTGGCGGAAAGTGGCGGCCAGCACAGGGAAGATCTCTACGTCACGGTTGTAGTTGACCGTAGTCTGACCGTAGGCCTCCAGATGGAAGGGATCGATCATATTCACGTCGTTGAGGTCGGCGGTAGCGGCCTCGTAGGCCAGATTGACCGGGTGCTTCAAAGGAAGGTTCCAGATGGGGAAGGTCTCAAACTTGGCGTAGCCGGCGGCAATGCCCCGCTTATGCTCGTGGTAGAGCTGAGACAGGCAGGTCGCCATCTTGCCGCTGCCCGGGCCGGGAGCGGTGACGATGACCAGAGGCCGGGAGGTCTGGATATAGTCGTTGCGGCCAAAGCCCTCGTCGCAGACGATGCGCTGCACGTCGTTGGGGTAGCCGGGGATGGGGTAGTGGCGGTAGGTCTTGACCCCCAGACTGTTCAGCCGGGACTCAAAGGCCTGTGCGGACGTCTGCTCGGCCCAGCGGGTGAGCACGACGCTGCCCA
>JAZOBP010000120.1:0-2204 GCA_045596065.1 Lawsonibacter sp.
AATTCACCTTGAAAATCGCCGGGGTTGACTGGATGTGACTTGGCGCAAGCGCCTGCGTCACAAACAGTCTGCACCCCGGGCCCCGTTACGGAGAACGCCACACTACAATCTGTACCAGTGTTTCCGGCGCGCAAAATTTGAGTGGCGTTTGTCATTCAATCCGGGGCGACCGGCCCCTGTTGCCATCGAAATTTGGTGGTGCAGCGCACTTCAATGTTTGCGCCTGCTTATACCAGCTGTGGTAGCTGGTGGTAAACGTAGGGGTGCGCTTTGCGCGCCCGCGGACGGCCACAGGTCACCCCTACGCGCACTCACCGCTAAATCAACATTTATCTGTATGCTTTGCAAAAGAAAAAATCCCCCGGCGCACCTTGCGAAACGCGGCGGGTTATGGTAGTATAATATGAAAATTCTGTTGGATAGGAGAGGACGCTATGCGGCATCTGATCGATTTCGGCGACCTGCCCCGCGAGGAGTGGGACGAGCTGTACCTGCGCGCCAGCCAGATCATGCACGACCCTGCCCGCTTTATGGATGCCTGCCGGGGCAAGGTGGCCTGCAGTTTGTTTTACGAGCCCTCCACCCGCACCAACTTCTCCTTCCAGACCGCTATGATGCGTCTGGGCGGCACAGTGTTCGGCTTTGCTGACCCCAACTCCTCCTCCGTGGCCAAGGGCGAGACGCTGAAGGACACCGTCAAGATGGTCTCCGGCTATGCCGACGTGGTCATCATGCGCACCCCGTGGGAGGGCTCTGCCAAGGCAGCCTCCCTGTACTCCAACGTCCCCGTCATCAACGCCGGTGACGGCGGCCATATGCACCCCACCCAGACCATGGCGGACCTTACCACCATCACC
Source organism: Lawsonibacter sp. (assembly GCA_045596065.1). Lineage (GTDB taxonomy): Bacteria > Bacillota > Clostridia > Oscillospirales > Oscillospiraceae > Lawsonibacter. The sequence continues at coordinate 858 of JAZOBP010000120.1, forward strand.
CGTCTCCACGGCGGTGTGGACGGCCTGTCCATCGGTCTGTGCGGCGACCTGAAAAACGGCCGCACCGTCCACTCCCTCAACAAGGCCATGGAGAAGTTCAAAAACGTCCGCTTCTTCCTCATCTCCCCCCGTGAGCTGGCCGTGCCGGAGTATATGCGCTCCTTCATGCGTGAGCATAACATCCCCTTCACCGAGGTCACCGGCCTGGAGTCCGTCATTCCCCAGCTGGACGTGCTGTACATGACCCGTATCCAGCGTGAGCGCTTTGTAGACCCTCAGGAGTACGAGCGCAACAAGGGCATCTACATCCTCACCCGTACCAAGCTCAGCCGTGCCAAGCCCGATATGCTGGTCATGCATCCCCTGCCCCGTGTGGACGAGATCACCGTGGACGTGGACGACGACCCCCGTGCGGCCTACTTCCAGCAGGCCCGGTACGGTATGTTCGCCCGTATGGCCCTGTTGGCCGATCTTGCCAACCAGCCCCGTCTGGAGCAGACCGACGTGGTGGAGATCGGCACCAAGCCCGTATGCACCAACCCCCGGTGCATCACCCAGACCGAGCACTACCTGCCCGTTCTGGTCAAGAAAAACGGCGGCGTGGACTGCTGCGCCTACTGCGACGCCGAGCTGAAGTAAACAGCGCAACACCGGCTGTGTCATGGGGCACAGCCGGTGTTTTTTCTTTATTTTTTGGCCGGCAGGATCTCCAGCCAGTAGTTGTCCGGGTCGTTGATGAAGTAAACGCCCATCTTTTCGTTTTCAAAGCAGATGCAGCCCATCTGCTTATGCAGCTCGTGGGCGGCGTCAAAGTCCTCCACCGTAAAGGCCAGATGGAACTCATTGTCACCCAGATTGTAGGGCCGGTCCCAGTCCCGCAGCCAGGTCAACTCCAGCTGATGGGTGCTGCCCGCCCCATCCCCCAGATAGACCAGAATAAAGCTGCCGTCCTCTGCCGCCTTCCGGCGCACCTCCACCAGACCCAGCGCCCGGCGGTAAAAGTCCAGGGACTTGTCCAGATCCAATACATTAAAATTGTTGTGGGCAAAGGAAAAGACCATGTGCATAACCTCCTTTATGTTTTTCCCCTTAAGTATATCATTCCACCTGCCTCATCGCAATAAAAACCGAAAACCACCCAAAAAATCAGTCTTGACAAAGGACTGTGCTTGTGCTATGATTTCATGGCTGACACGGAACAGGGCCATCCATGCGGGTGTAGTTCAATGGTAGAATCCCAGCCTTCCAAGCTGGTCGCGTGGGTTCGATTCCCATCACCCGCTCCATATGCGCCTGTAGCTCAGGTGGATAGAGCAACTGCCTTCTAAGCAGTGGGTCAGGGGTTCG
>JAZOBP010000121.1:0-12458 GCA_045596065.1 Lawsonibacter sp.
AAAACGCATCCCTATATAGCACCGCGCTGGGGCCCAAGGGACGCACTGCGGTTTTGTTCAGTCTACACAGATCAGCTCGTAATCGGCGGTGCCGATACCCAGATCCACGGCAGCCTCGATGATGTGTGCCCCGTTGCGGGACTCCACACGCTCGAGGAAATGGGCCTGACCGGGGTCGTCCTTAGCCGCATATATCAGGTCAAGGCAGGCCTTGTCCAGCGCAACGGGGTCAAGGCTGGAAAGAACGCCAATGTCCTTCATGCATGGGTCCTCGGCCACAGCACAGCAGTCGCAGTCCACGGACAGATTGCACACCACGTTGACAAAGGCGGTGTTGCCCCTGAAGTAGTCCATCACACCCAGCGCCGCATCGGCCATGGCCTCAATAAAGGTGTTCTGAGGGGCATTTTTCTTCCACATGCCCTCACACACGTTGGTGGCTCCGGCGGTGTGGATCCACGCCTTGCCGCCGGCGCTGGCACAGCCGATGGACAGCTGCTTCAGCGCACCGCCGAAGCCGCCCATGGGGTGGCCCCTGAAGTGAGAGAGCACCAGCATGGAGTCATAATTTGCAAGCCCCTTGCCCACATAGTCGGTCTGAATGGCCTTTCCCCCGGGGATGTCCAGCACCATGTCCGGGCCCTCTCCATCCAGCACATCCACCTTAAAATAGCGGCTCCAGCCATGGCGGGCCAGCAGGTCAATGTGCTTGGGTGTGTCTCCTCGCTCTCCCTTGTAGGCGGTGTTGGTCTCCACAACGGTGCCTCCCACCCGCTCCACAGCCGGGCGCATAAACTCCGGCCGGAGAAAATTCTGATTGCCCTTTTCCCCGGAGTGTACCTTCACAGCCACACGACCGGGCAGAGTCTTGTTGAGCAATTCAAACATCTGCACCACACTTTGAGGGGTAATAGTTCGGGTAAAGTAAACCTTTGCTTTGCTCATACCGCACTTCCTTCCTCCATGCGCTCACAGCGCACGACCACACGTTTTTGTCCGCCCACGGTACAGGTAAACAGGGTCAGGTCTCCCTCCCCATCGGTAAGGACATCCAGCTGATCTTTTTTCAGGACCTCCGTACCGGTGACCTGATACACGGTGCGCTCACCGTCCACGGCACAGAACTCCACCCGGTCACCTGCCTGCAGACGGTCCAGACGTCCAAAATGCTTGTCATAGTTGTGGGCCATGAGGATGAGGTCATTCCCGTCCACACTGCCGGAGTATCGGCAGGGCGCCGTCTTGAGCAGCTTATAGTTCCAGCTGTCCTGAATGGGCAGCTTCAGTTCCAAGGCGGGGATCTCCACACTGCCCATCAGGGAGTAGTCGGCCAGCTGCGTTACGGCAGTCTGTCCGGCAGGCACCTCCTCCCGAATGGTGCTGGCCGCCTGCTCTTCGATCTGCTGCCGCTCCAGTCCCTCCAGCAGCGCTGCAGCGCTCAGATGGGCCTGCTGCGCCTCATAGGCCTGCATGGCTGCACGCACCCCTCCGGCAAGCATCAGCAAAAGTCCGGTGCCCACCAGCAGCTTTCTCCTCATGCGCCTGCACATCAGCCCAAGCACACCCATCAGTATGCCGGCTCCCAACAGCACATAGGTAGGCCAGAGCACAGCACCCGTCTGGGGGATATTGGGCTTCTGAGGGGGCTTGTCCGGCTGGGGATGATCGGGCAGGACTGGCCCATCCGGCTTATCGGGGGTATCCGGGGCATCGGGGTCGTCGGGTGCCGGATCCACGGGTGTGGGGTCGGGCAGCGTGCCCGGCCCGGTGGTACCCTTGGTATAGGTGTTGTCCACCACAAAGCCCTCGGCGGCACTGCCGGAATAGGCCGTGGTATAGTCGGTGACCGCCCCCTGCCAGACCGTATAGCTTAAATCGGAGGGCACCTGTCGGAATACGCCGTGCCAGCCCTGCGCCGCATCCAGCTCCAGAACGGCAACCACACTGCCGGCGGCAATGAGCCGCACCGTGACGCTGTCCGGTCTGGCCCCGGCCTTATCCTCCTCATCGTGCCAGCGGACGGTCACGGGAATATCGACCGGCTTGGGCTGAGGTACAACGGGGTCCGGCTGTGTACCGGGGGTCGTGCCCCCTGTCTTATACTGATTGGTTATGGTGATACCGGTGGAGGCATTGCCGCTGTAGGCGGCCTGATAGCTGTCCACAGCGATCTCACGCACGGTGTAGCTTGTGGATGCCTCCAGTCCGGAAAAGGTATGCTCCCAGTGATTGGCCTCGTTCAGCACCGCAGTCTTGATCACAGTACCGCCGCCGATAAGCTGAACGGTAACGCTGGCCGGACGCTTGAGTGCCTGATCATTTTGGTCGTCCCACACCTTGCGCACCGTCACATGGGCCGTCACGGGAGGCTTGGGCGGGCCGGGTGGCGTGATTCCGCCTCCGCCGCCCTGACCGGTGTAGGTATTTACGATGATGAATCCCTCCATGACCTCCTCGTATTCGGTGCTGTAGCGTGAGATCTTCTTCTGCTGGACGGTGTAGGTGCCCGTCCTGGGCAGTTGGAGGAAGGTGTGCTGCCAGTAGTTTGCGTCGCTGAGGATCACCCTGCGTATGACCACGCCTTCACGCAGCACAGAGATCTCCACGCTGCCCGGACGCTTGCCGGCGGCGTTGAGATCATCCTCCCACAGCACACTTACCCACAGGGCTCGGGTATCCGTCTGACTGGTCTTGGGTATGGAGCTCAGAGCGTACTGCGGTACACCGCTCATCACCGTGGGCAGAACCACCAGATAGGGCTGGAAGGACACATGCTGTCCGCCCCGCTCCAACACCATGTAGATTCCTTTTTCCAATCCGGAAAAGGCCGCCTCGCCGGAGCGGTTGGTCGTCTTGATGATGCCCTCCAGCTCCATGGCGCTGATATACTGATACACCAGCTCTGCCTGCTCGGCGCCGTGGTCGGCCAAAAGCTGCTCGGCAGTCAGGGGCAGCTCGGCATAGTCCGGTGTCAGCTGTGTCCCGCCTGCCCCGGTCACCGCTATGCAGCATAGCTCCACATTGATGCGGGGTACGGGCACCTCCTGCTCATCCAAAACCGTCACACGCAGGCTGCAGGGTCCGGCTGCCCGGACTGCGGCGATCATACACGCAAACACAGCTGTTAGGACAGCCAGGATCATATACAGTTTTCGCTTCATGGCTGTCACTCTTTCACGATTTTTTCTGTTCCCGCTTTCCGTGGCGGATGCGGCGCTTCAGATGTCGGCGAATCCCGATCACAAGGACTGCACCGGCGGCCAGAGCCGCAAAGACGATGGGTAAAACATATACCGGAGAAATGACCCGGATCTCGTTGGTCAGCTGCATATCGTTGCTTTGGGCTGTGTCCTCCTGTACACGGGTACCACGTACCAGCAGGCGGTGTGAGTTGATGCCGTAGGGAGTACAGGTGACCAGGGTCACATAGTCCTCCCCCTCCACTACACGCAGGCGCGAGGTATCGTCCGGCAGCACTACCGCAATATCATCCACCCGATACTTGAGCTTTTCGCCCAGCACGTGGATATAGAATGCATCCCCCACCGTCAGACGGTCGATATGGCTGAGCAGCTCTGCCGAGGGAAGCCCACGGTGGCCTGAGATCACGCTGTGGGTGCCCGTCCCGCCCACCGGCAGACTGGACCACTCAATATGTCCGATGGCCACCTGCAGTACTGCCTCATCAGTACCGTGATAGATGGGCAGGCGGCAGTCAATACATGGGATGTCCACATAGGCCATGATCCCGTTGCCGGACAGGTTAAGAATACTGTCGTACTGCTGCTTTTGCTCCTCCGACAGGCCAAATTCGTTGGTACGTTCCAAAAGATGCCGGTTGTACTGCTGTGCCTGCTCCAGCATCTGGGTATACTGCTCGGGCTTTGCATCGTCAAGCAGCTGCTCATACTGGGCAATGGCATAGCTCTGGTGCAGGGAATTCCAGAAGTTGCTCACTGTAGGGTACAGCAGCAAGGACAGCCCTGCAAGAAAAACCAGGAGCAATATGAAATTGGAGCCTTTCTTCTTCATGCAGTGCTCTCCTTGCTGCCCGGGCCGGACAAGCCGGCCCGGGCAAACAGTATCGCTCGTTACAAAAGTATTTTACTTGCTCTCACGTTTGCGGGCCATAACGACCACCAGAGCGCCAAGCATCAGCACAGCACCCACAACGTAGAACAGAGTGGTACCCATGCCACCGGTGGAAGGCAGGGTGGAACCGGCGTTGTTGCGGACCTGAATGCTGACCACACCGTCAGTCAGGCTGCTGGAACCGGGCACGCCGTCCACGTCAAACTTCATACCGGTCAGATCACTGCCGCTGTACTGGGGAGTGATCGTCACACGGACAGGATCGTCCATCTTGTTGTAGCCGCTGGGAGCCTCGATCTCTTCCAGATAGTAGATACCGGCGTCCAGACCGGCAACGGAGAACTTGCCGTAGGCATCCGACACCAGATCGGTACCCGCAGTGGTAGGCTCGGTGGTGGAAGCGGTGAGAACACCGTTGGTCACAACGGCGTAACGCTTGGTGGTGTTGCCCAGCGCATCGGTATCGTTGCGGTACAGGCGGAACTTGGCACCGGCCAGAGTCTTGGTGGCATCCATACCGTCCACCTTGGTCACATCCAGCTTGTAGGTATACACGCTAGCGGTCTCGGTAGAGGTCTTGCCCATATTGGGGTTGAGCACATTGGCAGCCTGATTGGGGTCGTTGGAGTAGTGCAGCACTACGCTGTTGACGTTGCCGGTGCCGCCGATGACGGCATCTTTGTTCAGAGTGGCGGAATACTTGACTACGATCTTATCACTGGCCAGCAGGGCGGGCAGGCTGGTCTTCAGGTTGCCGAAGTCGATGGTAATGGTGCTGCCGGAAGTGTTCACCGTATACTTGGACGCATCAATGGGGGTGGTAGCATCGGTGCTGTGGAGGATAAAAGCGGAAACGATGTTGTTGTAGGTCAGACCGGCAGGCATGGTATCCACAAACTTGTAGCTGTACTGAGCATAGTCGGTAACGTAGTTGGAGGGCAGGGTGCCTTCCAGCTTGAAGTACACGCTATAGGTCATGGTGATGTCCTCATGCTCCTTGAAGGTGCCGTCCACAGCGGAGTGAACCGTCTTGACGACCGTGGGAGCAGTACCCTTGGGGCTGACCTCAACGTCACGAACCACACGAATGATGTACTTGGTGTAGGTATCGCCCACATTGCCCTCGGGCACAGTGGTGTCCATAACCAGATAGTAGCCTACGTCCAGATTGCTGATGGTGTAGACAGCGTCGGCACCCTCAACGCTGGTGCCGGCAGCGGCGGCCTTGTTCTCGCCGGCCAGCTCGGCAAAGCGGTCCAGAACGGCAGAGTCAGAGGCCCAGGCAGCCACCACCTTGGCAACGGAGTCAGCGTCGGTACAGGCGCTGAACTGGTTGGCAGCATCCACGCCAAACAAGGACTCGCCCTTCAGGGCGGCCAGCAGGGCGATACCGTTGACGCCGGAACCCCACTCGATGTCGGTCAGGACGCCTTCTGCAGAGACGTCACGGGCGGCAAAGATCTGATATGCCTCGTACACGTGGCCGGTAGCTGTGCCGTTGACCGTGATGGTGTACTCGCCGGCGGCAGAGCTGGGCACGACCAGCATGGCGGCCATGATGATGACAGCCAGCATGGCAGAGAGAATGCGATTGATGTTTTTCATGTGATTGATCTCCTTTTCCTTATTATTCATGTTTTTTCCTGTATGTTGTTTTTTATTACCCAGACCGATACCTCCCCTTCTTTTTGATACGGGGAAGCAAATATCCACAAACGGCACCCAGCATCAGCAAAGTGCCCATTGTGACAAAGGGGCCCGGTCCTCCTCCGCCGGTTGCCGGCAGAGGCCGTTTGGGCATGTTGCGTACCAGGACGCTGTAAGCGGCAGAGCCGGCCTGTGCGTAGGTATGGCTGTCCACCACCACGGTACCGTCCTCACGGATGGTCAGGTATACGGGGTCGATCAGCTGCTCATATCCGTCCGGAGGCGAGGTCTCCTGCAGTCGATAGTAGCCGTAGAGCAGGTTATCGAAGGTCAGCGTGCCGTCCGAGCCGGTGGTCTGGGTACGCTTGGTAAAGCTTGTATCTGTGACGTAGCCGCCGTGTCCGTCGCTGATCAGGTATTCCAGCGTAAAGACCGCACCGGGCAGACGAACAGAGCCGCTCAGGTTGGTCTTATACACGCGCAGCAGGGTACGTCGGGTATCGTTTTGGATGGTAAAGGCGGTGTTGGTCACCCGGCCGCTTCCGTCCCTTGTATAGGTGGGGTCGGAATAGCTTACCAGCCAGTTTGCAAAGGTGAAATCGGACTTGCATTGCTCCGTGCCGATCCGGACCTCACGCACCGACCATGTAATGGGCGAGCCGTTGGCGTAGGCCGGCAGACCGGTCCACGTCGCCCTATATCCGTTGGCCTGCGTCAGGAGCATACTGGGCTCCACGCCGGGGATCAGGGACGAGACCATCTGGCCGTTTGCCAGCAGCTGAACGGTAACATCGGCCCAGTCCGCCTCCGGACACAGCCACTGCTTGGTGACGGTGACAGAGGTATCCTCCGTGCTGTTTTCGATGATGAGCAGTCCATCGTAGTAGCTTGCCAGAGGCGAGGTGCTCAGGATGGCTACGTCCTCGGCAGGCTGGCCCGTATCCGGGTCTGTGACGTAACCAATGGTAATATTTTCAATAGGCGTGTAGCCGCTGGGTGCCTGCAGCTCCTGCACGGTGACATTGCCGTTATCGTAGCTGAAGCCGGTAATAATCAGTTCGTAGTAACCCGTGGTGGAGCCGGTCAGTTCCGTAATGTCGCCACCTGCGTCAAATATGTACTGGTTCGTGGCAGCGTTGTAGCTAAAGGTCAGCGGCTGGTCGTTCTGCAGCAGGCGGAAGATGGCACCGGCCAGAGGGTTGCCGGTACGGGCGTCCTCTTTCTTGATGATGATGGAGTCGACGGTGTGATACACGTTGGTAAACTCCACCCGCAGTACCTGATCGGTACCGGCATCCAAGGCGTAGGTCTCGCCGATAATATCAACCGCAGTCCCTGCACCTGTCTTGTTTTGACGGTTTTGTGCGTCTACCACGCTGTATTCGCTGTACCCCAGATAGGTGACGCCTCCTGTGTCATTACTTCTTTGGTAGGTGTGTTCCGTCACTGTCCACGGCTCGGCGTAGTCCATACCGTCCACCTGCCAGGTGTAGGTGTCGGTGGCTGCATCGTAGCTGAGGTAGTTGTTCAGCGTCAGCGTATGGCTCTTGGTGCCCGCCCCGTTTGCTGCGGTGATGGAGAAATCCTCCTTGGCCAGGTCCACACCGATGCGGTTGCCGGCAAAGGACTTTTTGACAAAGACAAGGCCCTGTTTTTTCACCAGACGGCCGTCAATATGCCACGCATCGCTCTGCGCCTTGAACACGTACCAGCGAATGGCGTAGGCCTCAGCATGGAGGTCATCCGGGTCAACAGGCTCACCGTCCACCTCCAGCTGGCGGTTTTCCGCATAGGTCCTGAGCTTTTCAAATATGTATTCGTCATCGGGGAAGGACTGCAGCCAGATCCCCGGCTGCTCGCCGTACAGACTACGGATACGCTGGTCTGCGCCAAAGGAGTTATCCGTGGTGGTATCGGCAATGTAGTACTTTTCGTTAAGCGCATTGACCGACAGGCTGGTGACATCCGTACCGCCCACATGGGTAGCAAACAGCTCCGGTGTATAGTCCGTCACTGCGCCGCCAACCACGCCGCCGCCCTCAGTATCAATAGGCTTGGAGTCATAACGCACATAGAAGCTGGCTGTCTGTAATGCTTCCGTCTCCCATACACCGGTCAATTCTATCCTTCCTGCGCTGGCCAAGCTCTGCATTTCTGCCCAGGACAAGGTGGAATTGGGCCTGAGGATGGTGTCGCTGTCCCCCACTCTCCAGCCGGAGAAGCGAATAATACGGGAGTTTCCGTCGGACAGCCTGCCCTGCACCTCATGCTGAGACACGTTGCGTATCACCGTCTGGCTTTCCTCCTCCACGGTGTCGGACAAGGTGGTGGAGGTGGTACCGTACAGGGTGGGTTTGGTTGCCACGGTCACGCCGCCAACGGTGGGGAAGTCAACGTCATAGGATACATAGATGGCACCGGTATCGAAAAATGCAGTAAAATCCGTAGGGCCAAGGATCTCCACCGACTGGCCGGGGCCGTAGGTTGTTTTGCCATCCGTCCACTGACTGCCGGAGGGCAGGGTCACCGTGTCGCCGGAGAGTGCATATTCCTTGGTCTCCACCCCGTTCAGATCCGTATAGGTCACGGTATAGAACGGCAGCGGATCGTTGCTGCTGTCCACCAGATACAGGTACTTGACCCGCCGGGCGGTGCTGCGCTGGCCGTAGTTGGTGCCCATGGTGGTGTAGCTGCCGCTGGTACCGGTGGCCACCGCATCATCGAAGTCCGCTGTGGTGGAATAGACCAGATTCATCCGGCTGTCCACGTAGGTCACACCCAGACTGGTCTGGATCAGGTTGGTGATGGCACTGGTCTGCAGACGAGCCGTGTAGCGGAAGCTGGCTCGCTGTACCTCAAAGTCCAGTGTGCCGATGCACACCCAGCTGTTGTCCAGATAGGCATAGACATTGACCTTGTTGTCGCTTGTGGATTCCTGATCGCCAACGGCCAGGGTAGATACACCGCTGTCCGTCCCGGTGGACAGGGGGATCGCCGCCGGCTGAGAGATCTGCGTACTGCTGCCGGCCGTGCTTTCGATCGCCTGCTGGGTGAGCAGGGCTGTACTTTCGGAGGTGGTGGACTTGTACAAATTCTCATTGAGTACAATGGCAGGCTGAATATCGTTTTCTACGATGGCCGTGTTCAGCGCTGCCACGTCCAGCTTGGCCTGCTCGGTCTGCTCCGTCTGTACAGAGTTGTCCTCTGTCCCGGTCTGCTCCTGCCCGGTGCTTTCGGGCTGATTGCCCAGCAGTACCGCCTGCACAGAGTCGGCCTCTTCCGTTTGTCCGGTGTCCTCTGATTGCCCGGTATCCTCCGGCTGTTCGGTATCCTCCGTCTGCCCGGTATCCTCCGGTTGTTCTGCGTCCTGCGTGGATGATCGCACCACATAGCCTGAGGCCTGACTGACAGTGTCATCAATGAGCTGCTGCAGGCTGTTGCTCTCCTGCTCATCCACCTGAGTCAGCAGACCATTGATATCGTTATCACTCAGACGCACAAGGTAGCAGTTTTCGGTATGGGCGTGTACGGTCTGCGTACAGGCAAGTCCCTTGGCGTCATAGCAGGCGGTGTCATGAATGTGCTCTTCCAGTCCACACTGGGCTGTCTGCTCCATAGCCAGAGATGCAGCAAAGGCACCCCGCACGCCAAACATACCGATGGTCAGATAGATCAGCATCCCGGCAAACAGCCATATTCGATTGTAGCGCTTGCCGATTGGCTTCAACTGTCTCACCAGATTTCCGTTTGCTTATACCCGATCATTAGAAAGCGAAAATCACTTTGCCGATGATACGTTCCTGAGGTACCATGCCGATCTCCGTCAGGCGGCTGTCCATGGACACCGACCGGTTATCCCCCATAACAAAGTACTGTCCCACGGGTACATGACAGGGCAGCTGAACATTGCACTGTCCCCGGGAACGATTGCTTACATAATCTTCCTTCAGCACAGTGTCATTGACCCGTACAATACCTGCTGCGTCAATGTCCACCGTATTGCCGCCCTCACACACCACCCGGCGCACCAGCACCTTGTTGTTGTAATAGAAGGCCACCATGTCCCCCTGCCTCACCCCGTCGGTTTTCAGCACTACCATAATCTGTCGGTCGGTCAGGGTAGGCTCCATGCCGTCGCCGTAGTACCGTACCACCATGAAAATATAGGACAGCACGTTGAGAAGCAGCAGCAGACACACCAGCACAATGACCGTAACCCGAAGGGCGATCTTCCCGTAGGGCGGAGATGGCTTGATCCGTTTTCCGTTGTTGGATATCCATTTACCCATATTACATACTCTTTCTTTCCGATAGGCATACATATAGCGATACAGAGTATATCCTACGCCACAAAACCAGTTATGTCAACAGACACCACAGAATTCTTCCATTTTTCACCCAATTCCCCCTTTATTGCTCTTTTGCATCAAACTTATGTAAACATCCGGCAGCCTTTTCCCCCTGTCCTCCCCCGGTCTGTGTATTATTCGACACAGATGTCGTTCTGCGGCGTGAAACAACTATCGGTTTATTGCTTCCGAATATATTTTAATGTATAATAGTACTAATACCAATACTGGGAGGCCCTGCCATGTTTACCATTAAAAAAATCCGTGCTCATCACGTGATCGACTTTGCTGCCCAGGAGCTGAAAAAGTACCTGCGCATGATGATGCCCGAGAGCGGCGATGTGCCCATTGTCTATGATCCCGATGCTAAGGACGGCTTCCGTCTGGGTCTGCTGGAGGACTTTGGTCTTGATAACGAGGCCGCCGACCCGGTGCTGGACGATGTGATCCATGTGGACACCAGCAGCGAGGGCGGCATCTTGGCCGGCTCCAACCCCCGCAGCGTGCTGTTTGCCGTGTACCGTCTGCTCAAATGCAGCGGCTGCCGCTGGCTCTATCCGGGCATTGACGGCGAATATATCCCTATGGTGGATAAGTTGGAGCCTGTGTACGTGCACAAGCTGGCCGACCACCGCTTCCGCGGCTTCTGCAACGAGGGCAGTGAGTCCCAGACCGCCATGCTGGAGTGTGCCGATTACTACGCCAAGCTGGAGATGAACGTATACATGCTGGAGTGGTTTGTGCCCAACGGCTACTACAACCGCTACTACACCCACCAGCACAACAACGCCAACCGCATCCCCGAGCCGGTGGATGACCGTCAGATCCTCCAGTGGAAGCGTCAGACGGAGGTAGAGATCGCCAAGCGTGGTCTGATGTTCCACGACATCGGTCACGGCTGGACCAGCCGTCCCTTCGGCTTCCCCTGCAACAACAGCGTAAACAACAAGGCCGACGAAAGTGTTGTATATACCGAAGAACAAAAGTCCGTGCTGGCCATGCTCAACGGCAAGCGTGACTTCTTCCGTGGTATGCCCATTTATACCAATGTGTGCATGTCCCGGGCCGATGTGCGTGAGGCCATGGCCAACGAGGTGGCCGAGTACGCCCGTACCCACGCCAACATCGACTATCTCCACGTATGGCTGTCCGACGGCTCCTTTAACCACTGCGAGTGCGACGAGTGCCAAAAGATGCGTCCTGCCGACTGGTACATGATGGTGCTCAACCTCATTGACGAAAAGCTCACCGCTCTGGGTCTGGACACCCGCATCGTGTTCATCGCCTATCTGGACACCATCTTTGCCCCGGAGCAGGTGTTTATTAACAACCCCGCCCGCTTCTCCCTGCTCTACGCCCCCATCACCCGCTCCTACACCCAGAGCATGGGCCCGGACACGCCCCCCTGCCCCATCCAGCCCTATGTGCGCAACAAGTGGGAGCGTCCCACCGGCGCCGGCGCCACCCTGGCCTATCTGCGCTCCTGGCAGCAGGTATGGAAGGGCCCGGCTTTTTCCTACGAGTACCACTTCTGGCGTCACCAGTTCCTGGATCCGGGCGGCATGGCTCTGGCCCGGCGGCTGTACGAGGACGTACGTGCCCTGCGCTTTGCCGGTCTTGACGGCTATGTACAGGACGGCTCTCAGCGCAGCGGCTTCCCCAACGCCTTCCCCATCTACATCTACGCCGCCACCCTGATGGACCGGGAGGTGGACTACGAGGCGCTGAAGGAGGACTATTTCAGCCACATCTACGGCCCGGACTGGAAGTGGGCTGTGCGTCTGCTGGAGCAGATCACCGACACCTTTGACTTTGGCTACATGGAGGGCGAGTGCTCCGAGGACACCTCCGTCTCCCCCTACTACGCCCCCAGCCGTGTGGAGCAGCTGTCCCGCATCCATGACATTGCCGCTCAGCTGCGTGCGCAGGCCCAAAAGCACCTGACTATGCCCACCCGTCCCCAGACGGTGTCCTGGCGGCTGCTGCTGCACCACGCCGACTACTGTGACCGGTGGGCGGACATCCTGCTGGCCAAGGCCCGGGGTCACAACGCCGTGGCCACAGAGCTTGCCAGGGCCTTCTGTGATGACTTCGGCCGCTACGAGCTGGAGCTGGAGCGCTACTACGACCACAGCCTTGCCTGCCGTGTGCTGGAGCATATCACCCGCAACACGCAGAAAATCATTCTCGATTAATTTTTAAACCGCCTTGGAGGATACTCCGAGGCGTCTCTTTTACACCTCATCAGTCACCTGCGGTCACAGGGAACGCAGATCGCAGGAACAGACGTCCCCGGCTGGCCACAACAAGGCATCGGACGGAACTGCACACAGGCCGTTGCCTGCACAGCGGCCCGATGAGGACATCGGG